>JAPLML010000375.1 GCA_026387055.1 Planctomycetota bacterium
GCCTGCTGACGCTCTTCGGCGCGCTCCGCGCCAACAACGTGTGGCTGCTGTACCCGCTGATCACGTACCAGTTCCTGCACGCGGGCTTCCTGCACATCCTTTTCAACATGCTGGTCCTGTGGATGCTGGGCCAGCACATCGAGCGGCATGTGGGCACGCGCTCCTTTATCTACATGTACCTGGTATGCGGCGTGGCGGGCGGACTGGGGCAGGTGGGTTTCGACGTCCTCCTGGCCCAATGGTTCGGGCCGGCGATGATGGCGCGAGGCGTGGTGGGGGCCTCGGGCGCCGTCATGGGCGTGCTGACGGCCTTCGCGGTCCTGTATCCGCGCGAGGAGCTCTTTCTGTTCATCTACTTCCTGCCCGTGCCGATCCAGGCGCGGTGGCTGGCGCTCGGGTACTTCACCATCGAGTCGGTCGCGGCCGCGCAGACCTTCCTGGCGGCCGCCCAGGGGTCGCAGGCGGGCCACGTGGCCCACGCGGCCCACGTCGGCGGGATGATCCTGGGTTTCCTCTGGATGAAATGGGGATCGATCGCAAGCGCTCGACGGGCGCGCCGCGGGCCGCGACGCGAGCATGCGGCCTGGCGGACGCGCGAGGAGGAACAGGCCGAGCTCGACCGCATCCTCCAGAAGGTCCACGACCTCGGCGTCGACAGCCTGACGCCCGCGGAAAAGCTGTTCCTCCAGGAGATGGGCGACAAGTACCGGGGCGGGCCGTAGCGCTCGGGCGGCGTGTGCCACGGCTGGCTTGTCCAGCCGTGTTGCCGGTGCTTTCGGACATGTCACCTGAGGGGGGCCATGCTTTGGCGCTGCGGCGAAAGCATGCCGCGCGGCGATGGAGGGGAGACGGCACGGAACCATGCAATCATCTCTCCAAATGGCCTTTGCCCTGCTGGTCTCTAGCGCGGCCGGCGCCTTGGGAGGGGAGAAGATGCCCGAGCCGTTCAGCCATTCGATCGGGATGAAGCTCGTCCAGATCGCGCCGGGCAGCTTCATGATGGGGCAGGCCGGCGGCGACTGGGACGAGCGGCCGGTCCACAAGGTCACGATCACGCGCCCCTTCGCGATGTCCGTTACCGAGGTGACCAACGCCCAGTACGAGCAGTTCGACCCGGAGCACCGGCGCCTCCGCGGCAAGCTCGGTTTCTCCACGACGGATGACGAGGCGGTCGTCTTCGTCAGTGGGCACGATGCCGTGAGGTTCTGCGAGTGGCTCTCGAAGAAGGAGGGCCGGCCCTTCCGCCTGCCCACCGAGGCCGAGTGGGAGTACGCCTGCCGCGCGGGCACCACGACCGCCTATCACACCGGCGACACGCTGCCGGAGGAGTTTGCGAAGAACGCGGGGACCACGTGGTTCCCCGACCCGGCGCACAAGCGGGACGGAGACGTGGTGCCGCTGGTGGTCGGCCAAACGCCGCCCAACGCGTGGGGCCTGTACGACATGCACGGCAACGTCGAGGAGTGGTGCCAGGACTGGTACGGGCCTTACGAGGCCGGCGATCAGACGGACCCCGTCGGCCGCGAGGACGGCGATTTCCGCGTGACCCGCGGCGGCAGCCACTCCACGGAGCTTTTCTACCTGCGCTCGGCCAACCGCAGCGGGACGCTCCCGGGGGATGCGAGTTGGCTGATCGGCTTTCGCGTGGTCCTCGGCGAGAGGCCGAAGACGAGACCGCTGCCGGCGCCCCCGCCGCCGCTCAGTCGGCGCCACGTGACGCAAGGCGTTCCTGCGGATCTCACGACTGGCCCTGATTCCAGCAAGCCGTACTTCAAAGGTCCGCGCAAGTATGTCAATATTCCGCAGAGCGCCGAGGGGCCGATGTTCTTGCACAACCACGACCCGGCGATCGTGGACTGCCCGAACGGCGACCTCCTGGCCATCTGGTACTCAGGCAAGGGCGAGGCCGGCCGCGAGCTGGCCATCCTGGCGAGCCGCCTGCGCTGGGGCGCGGAGGAATGGGAGCCGGCGTCGGTGTTCTGGGATGCCCCCGACCGCAACGATCACGCCCCGGCCCTGGGGTCCGACGGCAAGGGCACGATCTACCACTTCAACGGTCTATCGGCCGCCGCCACGTGGGGGAACCTTGCGCTGATCCTGCGCGTCTCGGCGGACTCGGGCGCGACGTGGTCAAAGGCGCGGATCATCAATCCGGAGCACGGCCTCCGGCACCAGCCGGCCGAGTCGGTCATCCAGACACGCGAGGGCGTCATCCTCCTGCCGTGCGATGCCGTGACGGGCGGGCAGGGGGGAACGGCCCTGCACCTCAGCCGCGACGGCGGCAAGACGTGGACCGACGCCGGCGGCAAGACCGCGGGCATCCACGCGGGGATCGTCGAGCTCAAGGACGGGCGGCTCATGGCCCTCGGCCGCGGCGATACCGTCGACGGCAAGATGCCGAGGAGCATCTCGAACGACCTCGGCAAGACGTGGACGTACGGCGCGAGCCCGTTTCCGCCGATCGGCGGCGGCCAGCGCCTGGCCCTCCTGCGCCTGAAGGAGGGGCCGATCTTCCTGGCCTCGTTCGCGGGCTCCATGATGATCAAGGATGCCGCAGGGGAGGATCGCGAGGTCTCCGGGCTTTACGCGGCGCTCTCGTTCGACGAAGGAGAGACGTGGCCGGTCCGGCGGCTCATTACCGATGGCGGCCCCGGCCGCGAGGTTGAGGGCACCGACGGCAAGCCGTTCACCATGAGCGCCACAAGCGCCGAGCCGCGCGGATACCTCTCCGTCTGCCAGGCGCCGAGCGGCCTCATCCACCTTATCAGTAGCCGCCAGCACTACGCCTTCAACTTGGCGTGGCTCAGGGAGCCGATGCCGGGGGCGGGCGGGAAGTAGGGCTGGTTTGGGGAGGGCGCGCGGTGGGTCTCCTGACCCGTACGTGTTTAGCGTACCCCTGTGGATGTGGCAAGGCCGGCTCGTCCGGCCGTGGGGAATGTGGCCGGTGCTCTGCCACGGCCGGACGAGCCGGCCGTGCCACAACTGCTATCGGCACAACGGCACAATCGCCAAACACGTACGGAGACCCGCCGCGCCGGGGATGGGCGAGTCTTGCGGGACGATCGTGCGAGAGGTGAAACGCCATGCGGCAGAATCCTGTTCGGCTGACGACCATCGTCGCCACGCTCGGCCCGGCCGTGGCGGACGAGTCCCTCGTGCGCCAGTTGATCGAAGCCGGGATGGACGTGGCCCGGATGAACTTCGCCCACGGGAACCTGGAGGAGCACAACCAGACCCTCGCGCGCCTGCGGAAGGTGGCCGAGGAGGGCGGCAAGTTCGTGGCGGTCCTCCAGGACCTCGCCGGCCCCAAGCTTCGCCTGCGGACCCGCAAGGAGAAGGGCGTCGACGTTCGCCGGGGCGACCGCCTCTCGCTGGGCCGCGACCTTGCGGCCGACGGCCGGTCGCCCGACGTCGCCTCGACCTATCCCGGCATCGTCGACGACTGCCGCGAGGGCGAGCCGGTCCTCTTCGGCGACGGGGCGGTGCGCATGCGCGTCGCGGAGGTGGCGAAGGACCGCCTCATCCTCGAGAGCGAGGACGACGGCACGCTGGCGAGCGGCATGGGCATCAACCTCCCGCAGACCAATGTGCGGCTCTCGTCGATGGGCGAGAAGGACTGGCAGGACCTGGAATGGGGCCTGGCGCACGAGGTGGACTACGTGGGCCTGAGTTTCGTGCGGACGGCCGACGAGGTTTGCGCGGTCAAGCGGTTCATCGGCGACAGGGGCGGCCGCGCGGGCGTCATCGCCAAGATCGAGAAGCCGCAGGCCGTCGAGAACATCGACGCGATCCTGGCGGAGTGCGATGGCCTGATGGTGGCCCGCGGGGACCTCGGCGTCGAGATGGACCTGGCGCGCGTGCCGATCATCCAGAAGGACCTCATCCGCCGCGCGGCGAAGGCCGGCGTGCCGGTCATCACCGCCACGCAGATGCTCCAGTCGATGATCAAGGAACCGCGGCCCACGCGGGCCGAGGTCTCCGACGTGGCCAACGCGGTCTTCGACGGCTCCGACGCCGTCATGCTCTCGGGCGAGACGTCCATCGGTCTGCACCCGGTGCGGGCCGTGGAGATGATGAACCACATCATCGACGAGGTGGAGCACTACGCCCTGGAGGCCCGCTGGCCGCCGCCGGCGGTTCTGGAAGATCGCTACGTGTGGGCCGAGCGGGCGATCGCCCTGGGGGCGGCGGGCATCGCGCGCGACCTGGGCGTCGCGCTCGTTGTGGTGCTGACGCACAGCGGGGCCACGGCGCTCCTGCTTTCCAAGCAGCGGCTCGACGTGCCCATTCTCGCGGTCAGCGACGGCGTTGACACGTGCCGGCGGATGGCGCTTTATCGCGGCGTCCTGCCGGTGCATCACCCCAACCTGATTTCGAGCGACACGCTCGCGGCCGAGGTGGAGCGGATGGCCCTGGCGCGAAAATTGGTTGCCGGCGGCGAACGCATCCTTATAATCAGCGGGCACTTTCCCGGCCAGCCGGGCGGCACGGATACCTTGCGCGTTCACACCGTGTCGGCCTCCAAGGAAAGGGGCGCTTCATGAGGTGCGTGTTCGGGATGCTCGTGCTGCTGATGGCCGCGGCCCTCGTCGGCTGCTCGACGCCGTCGTCGGTCCGCTTCGCCAACCCGATGATTCTCACGAGCGCCAGCCCCGGTCAGGTGGAGGTGGCCGCGCGGCGGACGCTGACGGAACTGCGGTTCGAGGTCGAGTACCCGCCCGCCGCCGAGGGCCGCCTGACGACGCTGCCTCTGACGGGGGCCTCGTGGTTCGAGTTCTGGCGCCAGGACACGCTGGGGCGCTCCCAGAGCCTGGAAGCCAGCGCCCACACCATGCGTCGCAAGGTCACCGTGGCCGTGACGCCGAAGGACCAGGGATGCCAGGTGCTTGTCAAGGTCGACAAGCAGCGCGCCAGCGCCCCGAACCTGGGGCCGGACAACATCGCCGAGGCCTTCAGCCGGTATCACCCCGAAGAGAGCGAGCTGGTGCGGCAGAACGAGCTTGCGAAGACAAAGTATAAGTGGATCGACATGGGCCGCGATGATGTCCTCGAGCAGTACATTCTGGAGCGCCTCCAGTTGGCCGTGGGTCGCGCGGGACAGGCGCCCCGCCCGGCGCCGCCGACCGTTCCCGCTGGCCGGCCGGCCGGCGAAGCGCCCGCTGCGGCGCCCTCCTCGTAGAGCCGGGATTCCCGGAACCGATGTCGCGGTCTCGGCGTCTACACGTAGTAAGGGCACGGCATGCCGTGCCCTTACGATAGGGACAAAGCGCAAACGCGCGGCAGATCAGGGGACCGTACGTGTTTAGCGTGGGTGGCACGGTCACGCGCCGTTGCGTGACCGTGCTTGCTCCCCCAGGTGACCATGCACGGCCACGCAACAGCGCGTGGCCGTGCCACCCGGCTGGCGGAGCAACGCGCCAAACACGCAGGAGACCTGCCGCGCACCCGTCAACGACATGGCACTCTTGTGCAAAGGAGCCGCCCGTGAACCGCCTCGCAACCATCGCCATCCTGCTGGCCTTGGGCGGGCCGGCCCTGGCGGCCGAGGAAACGTATCGCGGCGACCACGTGGCCGTCACATACACCGGCGTAGATAAGGCGTATCCGGTGGCCATGGCCCGCACGATCTCCACGGCCCGCGCGCTGGCCGTGAGCGAGTTCGGGTTCGACATGCCGGAGACCGTGAGCCTGCGGGTGGTCTGCGGCCTGCAGGAGCAGACCCGCCTTTTCACGGATGGCCGGGACCAGTTCACCCTGACCGTGTCCGCCGAGAAGGACCTGCGCAAGCCGAGTGAGAGCGGGATATGGCATCTCTACGGCATGTGCCACGAGCTGGGGCACCTGGCCCAGTACCGGCTCATCACGCGGCACGACTGGTTGACGACCGCCGGCGCGGAAGGATGGGCGCACTACCTCGGATCGCGCCTGGTCGACGGCGTCTACGCCCGCGAGGGGGCGGAGCTCTGGCCCGACACCTACGACTACCGGGCGGACGGAACGGCCCGCCTCACGCAGCAACTGGCCTCCGCGCAACCGGGCGAGGTCACGACGGGCGCGGGCCTCTGGCAGGAACTGGCCAAGATCGTCGGCGACAAGGGGATTGCCTCCATCTTCAAAGCCTGGGGTCAACTGGAAGTGGATCCGGCCGACCCGGGCCCCGCCCTTCAGAAGATGCTGACGGCGGTCAACAAGGACGCGCGCCTCGCCGCCTGGTGGAAGAAGGCGGAGCCCGTCCTGGTGAAGAAGCGGGAGAAGAGCGCGTTCACCGCCAAGACCATCGCCCTGAAGGACCTCAGCGGCAAGCCGACAGAGCTGACCCATGATGATGGCGCCGCCGCCGGCAAGGCGAGCATGGCCGGCAGCGGCCACGCCGTCCGGTTCGAGGTTCCGGCAGGGGACTGGTATCTGACGGCTGTGGCCGTCTACGGCTCGGCCTACGGGTCGGCGGGGCCGGGCGACACTCTCCACGTGTGGCTCTGCGACGAGGATTTCAAGGCCATCGCGGATTTCACGCTGCCCTACGCCGCATTCCAGCGGGGGGCCGCCAAGTGGGTGCCCCTGCGCGTGGCGCCCACGCGCGTGCCGCCGAAGTTCATCGTCTGCGTGGGCTTCAACCCCTCGGCCTCGAAGGGCGTCTTCGTGAGCCATGACAAGGAGGGCAGCGGCAATTCGCTCTCCGGCCTGCCGGGCGAGGAAGCGCGACCCTTCACGAAGGGCGACTGGATGATCCGCGCCCAGGTGGACCAGGCGAAAACCGCCCGGCGGAAGTGACTGTAGGCCGGGGCAACGCCCCGGCATGTGCTTGATCGATCCCGCTACGGAAGCAGCGGGAGACGTCAAAGGGACTTCTCCCGCCGCTCCCGCGGCGGGCTCGGGGTGTGCAGGCCGGGGCGTTGTCCCGGCGTGCGATTGGGCAGGCACCTTGCGCTCTCCCTTTTTTTCCCGCCTGTTTTCCGTTATCCTTACCCCGCGCTCCAAGAAGGCATGACGCGTCATGACCACGCCCGCGATGCAGCAATATAAGAAGCTCAAGGCCCAGTATCCCGACGCCATCCTCTTCTTCCGCATGGGCGACTTCTACGAGATGTTCTACGACGATGCCCGCATCGCCTCGAAGGTGCTGGGCCTCGCCCTCACCAGCCGCACGAAGGGCGAAGGGGCCGTGCCGATGGCGGGCGTGCCGTACCACGCCGTCGACAGCTACCTTGCCAAGATGATCCGGGCGGGGTACCGCGTGGCCATCTGCGAGCAGATGGAGGACCCGGCCCTCGCCAAGGGCCTCGTCAAGCGCGACATCTCGCGCCTCCTCACCCCCGGCACGCTGACCGACGACGCGATGCTGGAGGGCAAGGAGAATAACTTCCTGGCGGCGGTGCACCTGGACGGGGCGCGGGCGGGGCTGGCGTGGGTCGACCTCTCGACGGGCGGCTTCTGGGCGCGGGACCTCGCCCGCGACGCGGTCGTCGACGAGCTGACGCGCCTGCGGCCGCGCGAGTGCCTGATGGTCGAGGGCGCCTCCGAGGCCGCCGCCGAACTCGTGCGGACCATCCGCGAAGCGACCGGCGCGATCATCTCCGAGCGGTCGGCCTTCGTGTTCGACCGCGACGAGGCCGAGCGCGTCCTCACGGCTCACTTCGGCACCGATTCGCTCGACGGGTTCGGCGTGGCGGACCTTGCCGGCGGCATCTCGGCGGCCGGGGCCGTCATGGATTACCTCCAGGAGACGCAGCGGACCGGCCTGGGCCACATCCGCCGCATCGAGCAGGTGCAGAGCGGCCGGTGGCTCTACCTGGATGAGCCGACGCAGCGGAGCCTGGAGCTCGTCGAGACTCTGCGCGAGCGGCGGCGCGAGCACAGCCTCCTGTGGGTCCTCGACCGCACGCAGACGGCGATGGGCGGGCGACTGCTTCGGCGGTGGATCAACTTTCCGCTGGCGGGCGCCGACGCCATCGGCGAGCGCCTCGACGCCGTCGAGGAACTCGTCAAGACGCGCGACCTCAGGGAAGAACTCGCGCGGCTCCTGGCCGATACGGCGGACGTCGAGCGGATCGTCGGCCGCGTGGCCACGGGCCGCGCCGGGCCGCGGGACCTGTTGGGGCTTGGCCGGACCCTCGCGCAGCTTCCCGCGATCAAGGCCCGCCTCACGGCCCGCGAGAGCGACCTGCTGGCGGCCATCGAGCGCGATCTCGACCTCCTGGGCGACGTGCGCGAAACCATCGCCGCTTCCATAGCCGAGGATGCGCCGCTGCGATTGAGCGACGGGGGGATCATCAAGCCGGGGTACAGCGAGGAACTCGACCGCCTGCGCGACAT
>JAPLML010000379.1 GCA_026387055.1 Planctomycetota bacterium
CCGGAGGATGATCGTCGAGCCGTCGTCGCACTTGTAATGGAGGACCATAAATATCTTCTTGCCCGTCGGGCCGAGGTCGAGGACCTCCGCCAGCCGCCGCCCCTGGATCATCGCCTGCCGCGTGCGCGTCGCGAGCGCCCCCGCGTGCGGACCGGCCCGCGACCACAGGAACGTCGGCACGTCGCCGTACCCGTGATCGTTGAGGTAGTAGTGCAGGTTGTGCTCGGCGGGGATTCCGAGCGAATCGAGCAGGTCCTCGTGCAGCGTGACACGGACGGCCTGGCAGGTCGCGAGGAGATTCCTGCCGCGGATGCCGCCGATGGCCCGCTCGGTCTGCCAGATCGGCTTCTCGCCATCGCCGTGAGCCGCCATCAGCTTGCGGAGGGCGGGGACCTTCCACCACCAATGCCACGGGTCGACGCTCTCGTGCCCCTCGTAGTCGTGGATCGAGAGGATGTCGAACGAGTCCTTTCCCGCCGTCTTGTAGAATTGTTCATGCCAGTCCAGGTTGACGCCGCAGACGGTCGGCGCGAGCACCTTGGCCTCCGGGTCGATGCCTTTGATGATAGGGTAGAGCTGCTTGACGAGCGTCCCGTAGGCGTCAGGCTTGAACGAGAAGTTCGGCTCGTTCATGATCTCCCAGAACTTGACGCGGCCCTTGAACCGCGCGACCATCTGCCGCACGAAATCGGGCGTGCACTGGTCCTTGCCCTCAAACTGGGCGATGAGCGTGAGGCCGTGCTTCGCGGCCGCCTCGATGGTCTTCTCAATCTGCTCGAGGTTCCCAGGCTTGGGATGGACGCGCATGAGGTTCAGGCCCGCCCAGGCCTGGCGCGGGGCGTCCTCAGTCCCGCCGGGCGATTCGCCGGGCGCGAGAACCGGCAGGCCCGCATACTTCGGCGTCACGCCGACGTGGGCCGCCAGGCCCGTCAGCCTCGCGCCCCTGTGGGCCGCCTGGAACTGCACCGAGTACCAGCCCCACCGCGGGGGAGTGAACGAAACCGCCTGCCGCGACTCCTCGCCGTCCTTCAGGTTCAGCGTGAAGCTTCCCTTTCCGGCCTCATGCTTGTACGCGTCATACACATGATACGATACGTCCAGCTCTTGCACCCGCCGCACGCCGGCCTTTACGATGAGCTCCGCCGATATGGGGGCCCGCTCGTACGCCACGTTGTACGGCAACTTCACCTCGATCGCGAGGTTCAGGCCCAGGACGAGGGCGTTCCACACGATCGCCTGCTTCGCGCCGGGCCCCATGAAGCCGGCCTCGGCCCGCAGGACACACGGCCGGTAGTGATGCTCCGGCTTGTCCTCGCTCTTGCCGACCGCGCCGACCCAGAGGCGGTCGCCGGGGTCGATGGCGAACGGCGTGTAGCCGCTGTGCACGCCCCACGGGTCACACCACGTGAACTGCCCCTTGCGCCGCGTAACGGTCGCCACGCCTGCGTCGAACCGCGTCACGAAGCCCGGGTTGCCGGGCGTGATGGAGTAGACGTTCCCCTTCGAGTCGACGGCCACCGTGTGGTAGAGTTCGCTGCCGTCCTCCAGCCGCAGGTTCGTGCCGCCGCCGATGACCGTCACGAGTTTGCCTGCCGGGTCGAACTTGTAGATCTGGTGCACGTCCGCCAGCACGTACAGGTTGCCCGCGGCATCGGCGGCCACGTCCTCGCAGTTGCCGATAGGGCGCTCCAGCGGAAGACTCGGACCGAGACCGTCGCCCTGGATCACCTGGGCCTCCGTGACGGGCTTATCCAGCCGCTCTCCGCCGCGCGCCATCACGATCACCTGCTCCTTGCCTGCGACCTTTCGCACCGTGATGGCATACGCGCCTGGGATGGCCAAGTCCTTCAAGAGCTTCCCGTCGGGAGCGTACCGGCGCACCAGGCCCGCGCGCGGCTGCGTGACGTAGACGTGGCCCCGCCCGTCGACCGCCAGGCGCGCGGGGTCGTTCTTGGCGCCAAGCGACTCGTCCTTCAGGGAGAACTGCGCGAGGAACTTGCCGGAGTTATCGAACTTCTGGACGAGGAAGTTCCCGGCCTCGGCGGGGTCCTTCTTGCCCGCGTCGCCGCCGTCGAGGACGTAGAGGTTTCCGGCGGCGTCGAACGCGATGTCGGCCGGTTTGGCGAACTTCCCCTGCCCCTCCCCGAAGCCGCCGAACTCGAGGTCGCTGCCTTCGCCTCTGCCCATGGCAAAGGCCGACGGCGCAAGGCCGAGCGCCGCCATCACCGCCAACGCGACCCCAATGCTCACACGAATCAACATGATTATAGCTCCAGTCTCGGGTGGCATGGCCACCGTATGTGTTTAGCGAGCGTGCCATTGTCCCGATAGCAGGTGTGGCACGGCCGGCTTGTCCGGCCGGGGCAGAGCGCCGGCCACATTCCCCACGGCCGGACAACCCGGCCGTGCCACACCTGCCGAGGTACGCTAGACACTTACACGGCGCGTGGCCATGCCACCCAACTGGGGACGGCGGCATCAAGCCGGCGCCGCGAACTCACTTGGCGGCCGGCTGGGCAACGATCGCACCGGTGAAAACGCCGGGCTTCAGGACCGCGTCGCCGCCCTTGCCCTCGAACGTCCCGCCGACGTGCGTGCCGACCACGATGCCGCCGAGGCGCACGCGGTAGGTCTGATTCGAGTCCGG
>JAPLML010000340.1 GCA_026387055.1 Planctomycetota bacterium
AAGGCCGGCATCATCGCCCAGAAGATCAGCGCCACCCTGGCCAGCACCGGCACACCCAGCATCTTCCTTCACGCGGCCGAAGCGGTCCACGGCGACCTGGGCCGGGTCCGCCCGCAGGACGTGGTCCTGATCCTCTCCTACGGCGGCGAGACCGCCGAGGTGACGCGCCTCCTCGGGCAGCTCGAGAAGATGGCCGTCCCGATCGTGGCGATGACCGGCACCCGCGATTCGACGCTGGCCCGCAAGGCCAAGGTCCTCCTGTGGATGGGCCAGATCGACGAGGCGTGCCCGATGGGCCTCGCCCCCAGCGCCACGACCACGGCGATGCTCGCCCTGGGCGACGCCCTGGCCCTGACGGTCCTCAAAATGCGGCAGGACGACGGCCGCTTCAGCCGCAAGGAGTTCGCCCTGTACCATCCCGGCGGAAGCCTCGGCCGCCAGCTCGTGATGGTCGAGACGATCATGCGCCAGGGGAAGGACCTGCCCGCGGCCCGCGACGACCGCACGCTTCGCCAGGTCCTCGCGAGTCTCCGGAAGATGCGCCGACGCAGCGGCGCCGTCTGCCTCGTCGATGCCCGGGGCCGGCTCACCGGCATCTTCACCGACGCGGACCTGCGGCGCCTCATGGAAGCGGGGCGCGAGGGATGTCTCGACCAGCCTGTCGGCCAGGTCATGACCTGCGGGCCGAAGTTCGTCCGCGTAGGCGACACTGCCGCCGATGCCATCCAGATCATCAACCGCTACTTCATCGAGGAGTTGCCCGTCGTCGACGGCCGCGGGCGGTTGGTCGGCCTCGTGGACGTGCAGGACCTCCTGGCCACGGGCGTCGGGCTCTGATACCGCGTGGGTAGTGCCGGAACAGTTTTTGCGCGGCGGGTCTCCGACCCGCCGCGAAGGGAACGTGAGACGCGGATAGGACGACGCAAGACGCGCGGCAGGTCAGAGACCCGCCGCGCACAATGGCGATAGAGTGTTGGGAGAATCGGTGCTCGATTCCATCGACCTGTTGATCCTCGACGTCGACGGCGTTCTGACGGACGGGCGGATCGTCTACGATTCGCGCGGGGGCGAGATCAAGGCCTTCCACGTCCTGGACGGACAGGCCATCAAGTACTGGTTGCGGGCGGGGCACGAGGCGGCCATCCTGTCGGGCCGGGCCTCGCCGCCGATCCGCCGGCGGGCCCGGGAGCTCGGCGTCCGGGCGGTCTACATGGACGCGAAGGACAAGTGGCCCGTGTTTGAGAAGATCCTGAAGCGTTTCCGCCGCTCCGCCGACCGCGCGTGCTACGTCGGCGACGAACTCGTGGACCTGCCGGTCATGGCGCGGGTCGGCTTTGCCGTCGCCACGGCCGGGGCGGTCGACGAGGTGAAACGCGTGGCCCACTACGTGACGCGCCAGGCCGGCGGGGCCGGGGCCGTGCGCGAGACCATCGAGCTCATCCTCCGCTACCAGGATCGCTGGGCCGGCGTGACCGCGCGCTACCGGGACCGCCTTCCGCCGGAGCTTCCGCCCCGGCGCCTCCCGTGGAGGGACGCCCCGTGACCTTCCGCCGCGTCATGCTGGTGGTGCTGCCGCTCCTGGGGGCGGTGTTCGTCTTCATGCTCCTGCGGTACGTGTTCCTGGATTGGGAGTCGAGCCTGGTCCGCCGCCAGACGATCCCCGGCCAGGAGACGCTGACCGTTCCCGTCGGCCGCGAGCCGATGCCGACCTCGAAGGGCATCTCGCACGAGAAATCGACCAACGTCAACCTGGTGCGCAAGGACAAACAGGGACGCATGGAGATGCGTTTTCTGGCCGACAGTCTCGATCACGCCGACAAGAACACGTGCGACGTCGAGCGCCCCCGGCTCCAGTTCTTCACGAGGAGCAACGAGATCATCACCCTCATGGCCGACCGCGGCACGGTGGAGACGAAGGGCGGGCTCGCCAACATCGCCGACATGGACTCGGGCGTCCTGTGGGGCCACGTGGTCATGGTGCACGACCGCGGGACGCCGGACGATCACTCCGACGACATCCTCATCAGCCTCGAGGACCTGAAGTTCACCCAGGAGGCTTACGAGCTCTCGACCGACGGGCCCGTGGTGCTCGTGGGCCTGGAGATAAGCCTCTCGGCCCGCAAGATGCGGATGGCCCTCGACCGCCAGACCCGCCGCATCAAACTGATGACGTTCCTGGAAGACATCCGGATCTCCCTGGAGGCGGGCGACAAGCTGGTGAGCGTCATGGGTCCGCCGCAGGGAGGGAAGCCCCCCTCCTCGCGGGCCGCCAAAGGCCCGCCCGCCGCCGCTGCTCCGGCCCCCGCGGCGGAGGACAAGGGCGGCGAGTTCTGGCTGATCGACCTGACGGACGACATCAAGGGACTGGAGACCGACCCCCGCCGCCAAGACGTCCTGCGCGTCCACGTCGACGCGAAGCAGGGCGACCAGCGACTCCAGTGCGATCACCTCGTCCTCTACGCCCAATCCGGCGGACAGAAGCTTCCGGCCGACGCCGCGAACAAGCCGGACGCTTCCCCGAAGGCGCCGGCGGAGGACCCGGAGGCCCGGCCGGAAGGCTGGGCCTACGCCCATGCAAAGTTCCTCCAGCCCGATGCGCCCCCGCCGCTCGTCGTCCTGGCCGATGGCCCGCTCATGATCACGCCCGTCGATGCCGCAACCAGGCGGTGGCCACCGGCAATCCCGCCACCGTGGACGACGCACAGACACACATCGTCGGCCACGAGGTTCGGTACAACACGAAGACCGGTTCGGGCAGCATTATCGGCAAGGGCGCGCCGATGCTCCTGGAGCAGCCCGGCCGCCTGCGGCTGACGGGCGACCGCCTCGATTTCGACCGCCGCCAGAACACGGCCGAGGTCAAGGGCGAGGGACAGCTGCGCGCCCAGGTCCAGACGGCCAGCCTGACCGGGTCGTCGAGGTCGAAGACGCCGGTCGCCGGCGCCGCGCCCGAGCCGCCCAGCACGCTCGACGCGTCCTGGACGCGCGGCATGCGGCTGGACTTCTACGCCCTGCCAACCGGCGCGAAGGACGGCATGGGCGAAATCCGCCGCGCTGCCTTCCACGGCAACGCGGTCGTCAAGCAGCAGGAGGGAATCCTCAAGGGCGATGACCTCAAGATCGACTTCTTCAGGGCCGAAGCCGGTCGCGGCCAGGCCGTCGAGCGACTCGAGGGCCACGGCGACGTGTTCCTCAAGAATCAGCCGCCGGAGGCCCCGGCGCCGCCCGCCGAGGGCGCGAAGGCCTCCACGAAGATGGCCGTCGGCGACATCACTTGTCAGGACCTCGATATTACGTTTCTCCGCGAGGCCACGGGCGCCACGCAGCCGAAGGAGCTCAAGGCCGCCGGGGCGAAGGACAGTAAGAAACCCGAGGAAAGGCTGGTTCTCATCAACGACCCGCAGGGGAAGATCCAGGCCCAGAACCTCAAGGTCACCTTCGGTGCCAATGAGAAGGGCGCCCGCGACGCCCAGTTCCTCGAGGCCTTCGGCGAAGTCAACATCCAGCGCGAGGACCTCATCGCCGAAGGCGACCACGTGCGCCGCAACCTCGAGGACGGGACGATCCTCCTCGAGGGCCGGCCCGCCCGGGCCAAGCGCGGCGAGACGCGGATCGTCGGCCCGCACGTCGAGTTTTCGCAGACCGAGGGGCGCGCGATCGTCCGGGGCGCAGGCGAACTCGAAATGCCCGCCTCCACCGACCTGCGCGGCCGCCCGCGCGCCAAGGCCGAGCCCATGCTCGTCAAGTGGCGAAACGGGATGCTCTTCGAGGACAAGCGTAACTTCGCCCAGTTCGATGGGCTCGTCCGGGCCTCGACCGGCGGCAGCCGCCTCGCTTCCGAGCGCCTCTGGATCTACTTCGCCGATCGCCCGGACACGCCCGCCGGCCCCAAGGCCCCGGCGGTCGCGGCGGCGGTTCCCGTTGCCGCGGCAGCGTCCGCGGGAAAAAAGGCGAAGGCCGACACGAGCGGCATGCAGGACCTCTTCGGACGCAAGAGCCTCGTACGCGTCCTCGCGGAAAAGGACGTGCACGCCGTCGAGCAGCAACTCGCCGACGACAAGACGCTCCGATACCAGATGGAGATGGACGGCGACAACCTCACGTACCTGGAAGAGAACCGCAAAGCCTACATCCGCGGCCCGGGGCGGCTCAAGATCCTGTCGCGCGAGAAGGAGAAGGGCGCGGGGCCGCCAGCGCCGGGCCTCGCGCCCGCCGCCGTCGACGGGGCGTGGCAGGGCGACGTGCCCGAAGGCTACGCCCGCACCGATGTCACCTGGGCCGACAGCATGGCCTACGACGGCTCGACCGACCGGACGTACTTCAAAGGCAGCGTCGAGGCTGTTTACGCCGGGCGCGGAGCCCCAGGGGTCGCTGGCTCGCGCCGCCAAGCGTCGGCGACCCGGATCAAGAGCAACGATCTCCAGGTGGTCTTTGCCGAGAAGAAACCGACCGAGCCCGGCGCCCCGGCCCCGGTGACGACGTCGGCCGCCGAGCCGTCCCGTGAAGAGCGGATGACCGTCGAGAAGCTTGTCGCCGACGGGACCGTCCAACTCTGGGTAAACGACCGCCGGGGGAGCGCCGAACGCCTCATCTATCAGCGCGACCCCGAGTTGATCCGCCTGTACCGCGGGCCGGAGGACTGGGCCCGTCTCTGGCAGGAGAACGAGGCCACGCAGGAGTTCGGCGAGATCGTGGCCCGCACCATCACGTACGAGCCGTCGACCGGCCGCATTGACGTCGTGGACCAGCAGGAGATGACGGTCACGCCGAAGCCCAAGCCGGCGGCCAAGACTGCACCGAAAGCGCGGCCTCCCGCGAAGCCGTGACGAATCGGAGGGTGGCATGGCCAGTCGCCGCGGCGACCCCGCCGCGGCGGGTGCCGTTGTGCGGCCATGAGCTGATACCCCGAACGGGCCACAGGGCCACTCAGAACGTGTATGAGAACCGCCTGGGCCATGTGGCACACCCGCCCTCGGGTGTGCAATTCCGGCGGCAAAGCCTGTCGCCGACACGGGGCGCTCAGCCGAGGGCGGCTGAGCCACAGGGTTTTCAAGCACGCTCTCAGAATCGCGTGGCCATGCCACCCGGTTGGAGTAGCGCTATCAAGGAGACCCGACATGGATGCCCTCGAAGCCTTACGTACCCGCCGCTCGTGCCGCAAGTTCGCCGCCCGGGAGGTCGCCCGCGACCTGGTCGAGAAGGTGGTCGATGCCGGCCGCCTGGCCTCCACCGCCCGCAACGAGCAGCCGTGGGAGTTCGTGGTGGTGACCGACAAGACCGTCCGCCGCACGATCGCCGGGATGACCGACTATGGCCCGTTCATCGCCGACGCCCCGGTCTGCATCGCCGTCCTCGCGAAGGACACCAAGTAGTACCTGGAGGACGGCTCGGCGGCCACGCAGAACATCCTCGTAGCGGCCCATGCCCTTGGGCTGGGCGGATGCTGGGTGGCGGGCGACAAGAAGCCCTACGCCCCGAAGATCGTGCAGGTTCTCGGCGCCCCGCCCGACGTTCGCCTGGCGGCCCTCGTGGCCCTCGGGTGGCCGGAGGGGCCGCTCCCGAACCCACAGAAGCGCCCGCTCAAGGACGTGCTGCACTGGGACAAGTTTTGACCCTTGGTGTGCCACGGCCGGCCTTGCCCGGCCGCGCCGGGCAAGAAACGCGCGGTCGCCTCGCCACGGCGAGTCTTCGACTTCGGCTCCCCGCCAATACCGCAACGCCACTTCGCGCGGCGGGTCTCCCGACCCGCCGCGCACCTGCGTTATCTCGCCGCCCGGTGGCAATTGGCGCGCGGTGGGTCAGGAGACCCACCGCGTACGAGCGAAAACGCCCCCAACGCAAATGGCTCCGCCGGGGCATCTGTTGTCTTGGCCCCTTGCCGACTCTATAATCTCTGTGGCTTTGCGCCCGTGTGTCATTTCCCGGCCCCAAGACACGGAGAACTGCCATGACTATCCGCCGCGGCGCCTTCCTGGGGGGAACGCTCCTGTCTGTCGCCTTGCTGACGGTCTTTCTCGTCGGCGCCTCCGCCGCTGAAGACTCCAAGTCCTCCGCGGCAAAGGCCGCCGGCAAGGTCCACCCGTGCGCGGGCGCCGACCGCTGGTTCCCCGGCGATGGCGACCGCCTCGGCCGCCTCGTCGATGCGTACCTCTCGGGCATGACCATTCCCATGGCCAAGCCGCCCGTCGCCCTGATCGTTCCCCACGCGGGCTATCAGTTCTCCGGGGCGGTGGCGGGGAAGGCCTTCGCGACGCTCAAGGGCCGCTCGTACAAGCGGGTAATCCTGCTGGGTCTGAGCCACCGGGCGCCGCTGCGGGGGGCGAGCCTCCTTCGCGTCGACGCCTACGAGACGCCGCTCGGCACGATTCCCGTGGACGCCGAGGCCCGCGACGCCCTCTTCAAGTGCAGCGCGGTCGCCGAGCAGCCGGCCGCCCACCAGGCCGAGCACTCGGTCGAGAACCAGTTGCCGATGCTCCAGCGCGCGATCAAGGACTTCAAGATGGTCGAAGTCCTTCTCGGCGACCTCACGACCGTCCAGCGGGCGACGCTCGCCGACACCCTCCGCGGGCTTGTCACCGACGGCACGCTCCTCGTCGCCAGCAGCGACTTCACGCATTACGGACCGAACTACGGCTACGTTCCGTCGTTCGGCAACCGCGTGCCCGAGGGCCTCCAGATGCTCAACAACGCCGCCGTCGACAAGATCATGCAGATCGACGTGCTCGGGTGGGACGCGTTCCTCGACCAGTCGAAGGACACGATCTGCGGGCGGGCGGGTATCGGCCTCCTGCTGAAGGTCGTCGAGCCGTGGGAAGACGTGCGGGCCACGCGCGTCGCCTACGACACGAGCGGCCAGCAGACCGGCGACTGGACCAACTCCGTCACGTACGCGTCGCTCGTCTTCTGGCGCGAGGGCGAGGGCCTCACGAAGGCCGAGCAGGCCACGCTCCTGCGCCTTGCCCGCGACACGGTGGCGAGCTTCCTCAAGACCGGCCAGAGGCCCGAGGCCGACCCGGCGAAGTATGAACTCACGCCGGCCCTCAAGGCGCAGGGCGCCGCGTTCGTGACGCTGAAGAACGCGGGCGAGCTTCGCGGCTGCATCGGCCACATCTTTGCCGTGATGCCGCTGTACGAATCGGTCATCGGGAACGCGGGCAACGCCTGCCGCGACCAGCGGTTCACGGATAACCCCGTGACTGAGAAGGAAGTGCCGAAGCTCTCGATCGAGATCTCGGTGCTCTCGCCGATTCGCCGGCTGACGGACCTGGAGAGCATC
>JAPLML010000676.1 GCA_026387055.1 Planctomycetota bacterium
CTCTGGACGTTCAGGCGGGGGTCCTGGACGTCCTGGACGAGATAGTCGCGGAGCATTCCGCGGTCATGCCCGGCCCACGCCCGCCGCAGCCGCTCGGTCTCGCGCTGGAGTCGCTCGTCCATACGTACCCGCCCGCCCCGCCCATGTGCCACGGGTTGCTTGCCAACCCGTGGTTGTCTGTGCCGTTCGTCCTTGTTGTGTCGCCGTTCAATCCGCAATCGAAACACGCGCCCAGCAAGCTGGGCGGCTAAATGATATTGCTGTAATATGGTGCTACACACATACCGCTACTTCGCGCTGTCACGGATCGCTTTGAACATCGCCAGGACGTTCTCAACGGGCGTGCGGGCCTGGATGTTGTGGATGGCGTTGAAGACGAAGCCGCCGCCAGGGGCCAAGAGGTCGATGCGGGCGCGGACCTCCTTGTACACCTCGCGGGGCTTGCCGAACGGCAGGGTCCTCTGCGTGTCCACGCCCCCGCCCCAGAAGGTGACCTGGCGACCGAACTCCTTCTTCAGGCGCTTGGGGTCCATCTCGGCGGCGGAGCACTGGACGGGGTTCAAGATGTCGAACCCGTCCTCCAGAAAATCGGGGATGAGCTGGTAAACGCTGCCGCAGGAATGCTTGAAGGTCTTCCACGGCGTCGCCTTGTGGATGGCCGCATTGAGGCGGCGGTAGTACGGGCTGTAGAGCTCACGGTAGGCCGGCTTCGAGAGGAACGGCCCGCGCTGGGTGCCGAAATCGGTGCCGCAGACGAACGCCGCCTGGACGCGGTCGCCCACGGCCTTGCCCAGGCGCTCGATGTTGCGGACGGCGATCTCGGTCTGCCGTGAGAAGACCTTGTGAAGATAATCCCGCCGCGCGGCCGTCGAGATGTACCACTCCTCCACGTCGCGGATGCCCTTGGGGCGCTTGAGGAACGTGGCGGGCACGAGGGCGATGTCTCCGATGGCCGTGCCGGGCAGGCCGAGGATGGCGCCGCCAAGCGTTTCGCGCGAGAGGCGCTCGGCCCGGTCGGCGAAATCACGGACCTCGGCGTCGGTAAGGTCGCGGAATTCTTCGAGGTTGTCCTCAGGGTTCAGCTTCTCCTCGACAATGGGCGGCTGGCGGATGATGGCGTCGAAGTAGAGCCCGCCCTTGGGCATGCGGCCGCTGGGCGGGGCGGAGGTATCGCCTTCCGGATAAATGAGGAGGCTGCCGTCGGCCTCGGTGGTCACGTTGAACTTGCCCGGCACGAGGACGGGCGTGCCGTCGAAGAGGGTGAACGGCTTCCAGTCGGCGTTCTCGAAGCCGAAGAGGGTCTTGCGGCCGGGAAGGCCGACCACGTCGATGCCGAGGGCCTCGCGGAGCTTCGGGTCAATCTCGCCGAGCATCTGGTAGGGCTCGACGACCTTGACGCGGCAGCCCTTCTCGCCGAGGACGGCCTCGCGCAGCCGCGCGAGCGTGCCGGCGTAGATGCCCGTGACGGCGGTGGCGCCGAAGTCAACGCAGACGCGGTCGGGTTCCCGGTGATTCAAGGTGGCCGTGAGGCGATCGCGCGAGGTCATGGGGCGGTCTCCTTTCCGCGAGGCAGATCCGATTGGCCCTGCGGCAGGTGTCAGGATACCAATCGCCGCCCTGCTCTTCAACTTGCCGATGCGGGGAAAGACTTGAGGGAGGCGGGGGGAGCGGGTAGAGTGCACGACATGACGCAGGCCGGGGCAGCGCCCCGTACGTGTTTAGCGTGGGTGGCACGGTCACGCGCCGTTGCGTGACCGTGCTTGCTCCCCCACGTGACCATGCACGGCCACGCAACGGCGCGTGGCCGTGCCACCCGGCAATCGGGTATGACGCTAAACACATACCTTGACAAGCAAGCCGTGGCACATGACGGGAGGGAAGCCGCGGCGGGCTCGGCGAAACGGCAGCGGCGCTCGGCAGGAGGAAGTCATGCGGATCACGGCAATCACGCTGTCCATCGTAGCCATTGCCCTCGCCGCCGGGTGCGCGGTCAAGCAAGAAGGCGGCACGGACGCGAAGGCGGCGAAGGACACCTCAAAGCAACTGTACATCGAGGTCTCGGCCCTCGGGGCGATCGACTACTTCTACGATCACAAGCTCGGGATGGAACTGGCGGGCAAGTACCTGGGCGTGCGGACCGAGTACCTCGGCCCCACCGATTTCGACATGGCCGCCATGGTCACGGTGCTGGAGCAGGCCATCGCCCGCAAGCCGAACGGCTTGGTGGTGGTGGGGTTCGAGCCGTCGCTCAACGCCGTGGTCGACAAGGCGGTGGAGGCCGGCATCCCGGTGGTGACGGTCGACGCGGATCTGCCCGGCTCGAAGCGGGTCGCCTTCGTCGGCACGGGCAACTACCGGGCGGGCTTCGAGGGCGGAAGGAAGCTGGCGGCCCTCCTCGACGGCAAGGGCAAGGTGGCCCTCATGACCAAGCCGGGCCAGTCGAACCTGGAGGAGCGGATCCGGGGGTACAAGGACGCCGTGGCGAAGTTCCCGCCCATGGAGGTGGTGCAGGTGGCCGACACGCAGTCGGACCCGACGGTGGCGGCCCAGGCGGCGGCGGCGCTCCTCCAGAAGTTCCCGGACCTGGCGGGCATCGCGTGCGTCGAGGCCGCCGGCGGCAGCGGCGCGGCCACGGCGGTCAAGGAGGCCGGGAAGGTCGGCAAGGTCAAGATCGTGTCGATGGACCGCGGGAACGACGTGCTGGAGTACATCAAGGACGGCGTGATTTCGGCGACCGTGGCCCAGCAGACGGCCCTGATGCCCTTCTACGCGGTCCAGATCCTGTACAACCTCAACAACCGCAAGATCCCGATCTCCTCCGACAACGCCAAAGCCGGGGTGAGCGGCGCGCCGGAGGTGATCGACACCGGCGTGGTCATCATCGACAAGACGAACTACGAGTATTTTATGCGGAAGCGGTGACATGCCGGCTGACTACGTCCTTCAGGCGCGGGGGATCACGAAAACGTTTCCGGGCGTCCGCGCCCTGGACGGGGTGCACCTGGACCTGGCGCGCGGCGAGGTCCACGCCCTCGTCGGCGAGAACGGGGCCGGCAAGACCACGCTGATGCACGTCCTCGGCGGCATCCACCGGCCCGACGCGGGCGAAATCCTCCTCGAAGGCCGGCCCGTCCGCTTCCGCAACGCCCACGATGCCGCGCGGCACGGCATCGGCGTCGTATTCCAGGAACTCTCGCTGGTCGAGAACCTGTCGGTGGCCGAGAACCTCTTTGCGAACCGCCAGCCGGTGTACGGACCGAACTTCATCGACTCGCGGCGGCTGCACGACCAGACGCGCGAGCTCTTGAAGCGTTTCGACCTCGACGTCCCGCCGGGCCTGCCGCTGAAGCACCTGCCGGTGGCCCAGCAACAGGCCGTCGAGATCCTCAAGGCGATCTCGCAGCGGCCGAAGGTGCTCATCCTGGATGAGCCGACCTCGTCGCTGACGGCCCCCGACACGCAGCGCCTCTTCCGCAACATGCAAGCGCTCAAGGCCGAGGGCACCTCCTTCATCTATATCTCGCACCACCTGCCCGAGATTTTCCAGGTGGCCGACCGCGTGACGGTCCTCAGGGACGGTAAGTACGTGGACACGGTCCGGGCGGCGGAGGCGACGGAGGCGTCGCTCATCAAGTTGATGGTCGGGCGCGACATCGCGGACATCTACGGCGAGCGCGAGAGCGAGATCGGCGAGGAATACTTGCGCGTCGAGGGCGCGAGCGGCCGAGGGTTCCGCGAGGTGGGCCTCACGCTGCGGCGCGGCGAAATCCTCGGCCTGGCGGGCCTCGTGGGCGCAGGGCGGACGGAGCTCGCCCGCGGCCTCGTGGGCATCGAGCCGATTGGCAAGGGGACGGTGCGCCTCGACGGCGAGACGCTGCGGATCCACTCCCCCGCCGAGGCGATCCGCCACCGCGTCGCCTACCTGACCGAGGACCGCAAGGACCAGGGGCTGTTTCTCCGGATGACCGTGCGCGACAACTGCGTTGCGCCGAGCCTGCGGGCGTTCGCCGGCGCCCTCGGCCTCATGGACGAGGGCCGGGTGGACGCCCAAGCCGAGGAGAGCCGCCGGAAGTTCAACATCATCACGCCGGGCATCCGCCAGCAGGTGCGGAACCTTTCGGGCGGGAACCAGCAGAAAGTGCTGCTGGCGATGTGGATGGGGATTCGGCCGCGCGTCCTCGTGGTCGACGAGCCGACGCGCGGCGTGGACGTGGGGGCGCGGAGCGAAATCTACGCGCTCCTCCGGGCGCTGGCGGCCACGGGCGTGGGGATCCTCATGATCTCGTCGGACCTGCTGGAGGTCCTGGGCCTGACGGACCGCATCGTAGTAATGCGCGGCGGGCGGATCGCCGGCGAATTCTCGCGGGCCCAGGCCACCGAGGAGAAGATCATCGCGTGCGCGAGCGGGGTGGGCGAGGAATGTTGCGCAACTCAATGACGAGGGTGCGGAGAGATGTAGGCCGGGGCGAAGCCCCGGCATGTGTTCAGCGAGTGTGCCATTGTCCCGATAGGTCGCCGCGGCGACTGCCACGGCCGGCTTGTCCGGCCGTGGCAGAGCGCCGGCCACATTCCCCACGGCCGGACAAGCCGGCCGTGCCACACCTGCCGGGGTACGCTAGACACGTTCGCGCCCCGGCCTACCTGTGCGTGACTCGCGGACCATCATGAACCCTCCCGGCCTCCCAGGTTCACCCGGCGCCCTCAGGCGTCTGATCGTCTTCCGCGAGTTCATGATCATGACAGCCTGTCGGTGCTCCTCTTGGCCGTGTCGACCCAGGCGATCGTGGCCATCGGCATGACCATCCTGCTGGTGAGCGGGGGGTTCGACCTCTCGGTCGGGTCGGTCGCCGGCCTGACGGGGGCGGTCACGGCCCTCTGCATGGTCCAGGGATTGCCGGGCCCGGTCGCGTTCTCGGCGTCCTATCCCTTCGTCGAGTTTGGCTGGATCACCGTCAACCCCGTCCTGGCCATCCTGCTCGGCCTGGCCGTGGGGGCGATGATCGGCCTGGTGAACGGCCTGGTGATCGCGAAGATCGGGATCAACCCGTTCATCACCACGCTGGCGATGATGGGAATCGTGCGGGGGGCGCTGGAGGTCATCACCCGCGGCCAGAACGTCTACGGCCTGCCGGAATCCTTCAAGTGGATCGGCCAGGGGAAGTTCCTCGACGTCCAGCATCCGATCCTGATTTCGGTCGTGTTGATCATCCTGGGCGACGTCCTGCTCCGCAAGTCACGGTTCTTCCGCCAGAACTACTACATCGGCGGAAACGAGAAGGCGGCGGTCCTGTCGGGCATCAGCGTGGGGCGGATGAAAATCTTCAACTATGCCCTGACGGGCCTGCTGGCGGCGGTGGCGGGGATCGTCATGACCGCCCGGTTCGGAAGCGCGTCGGTGACCATCGGCACGGGACTGGAACTCCAGGTCATCTCGGCGGTCATCATCGGCGGGGCAAGCCTCCAGGGCGGCGAGGGGACGGTCCTCGGATCCTTCCTCGGGTGCATCCTGATGGCCCTGATCGTGACCTCGCTGAACCTGCTGGGGGTCGACATCTACTGGCAGCGCCTGGTTATCGGCGCGACCCTCCTGGCCGCCGTCATGATTGATACGCTTGGAAAGAAGCGCAAAGGCGCCGCGTAGGGCGCGTGCCGTCTCTTTCATGTGCCACGGGTTGCTTGCCAACCCGTGGTTATTATGGTCCTCTTTCCTTATTGCTTTACCGACGCCGCGGCGTTGCCGCGGCCTACGTCTGACGCCATGTGGAAGAACGGCAACGTCAACCACGGGTTGGCAAGCAACCCGTGGCACATAACGGACCACCCAACGCCGACAAGAATACTTGACCCGTATGGGCGGCCGCTCTAGACTGGTGGCCTGCAAGAGGGGGCTGCTGCACAACTTCCTTTGGAGGACCGGCCATGGCGGGAAAGGACATCTCCCGGCGGGAGTTTCTCGGAGCGGCGGCGATGGCCGTCGGCGCCGCCGGACTCGCGGGATGCACAGGGGCGGCCCCGGAGCCGCCAAAGGAGTCGAAACCCATGAAAGTGCGCTACGGCCTCAACCTCCTCCTCTACACGGCGGCGTTCACGAAGGACCAGGTGGACATCATCAAGAAGGTCGCCGATTTCGGCTACGACGGCGTGGAGGTGCCCTTAAACGACCTCTCGCTCCTCGATGCCAAGGCCACGCGGGCGGCCCGCGAAAAGGCCGGCGTGGGACTCACGAGCTGCTGCGTGCTCCTGCCGGGCATGAACCTCGTGAGCGAGAAGGCCGAGGAGCGCAAGGCCGGCGTCGAGCAGATCAAGAAGATGGTCGACATCACGGGCGAGATGGGCGGCGACGTCGTGGCCGGGCCGCTTTATTCGCCCGTCGGCCTCCTCTCGCGCAAGGCCCGCACCGCCGACGAATGGAAGTGGTGCGCCGAGGGCCTGCGGGCCGCCGCCGAATACGCCGAGAAGGCCAAGCTCACGCTGGCCATCGAGTCGCTGAACCGTTTCGAGACCTACGTCTTCAACCTCCAGGCCGATGCCGTCAAGATGTGCAAGGAGGTGGGGAGCCCTGCCCTCAAGGTGAAGATCGACACCTTCCACTGCAACATCGAGGAGAAGGACACGGCGGCGGCGATCCGGGCCACGGGCAACTTGCTCGGCCACTTCCACGCATGCGAGAACGACCGCGGCACCCCCGGCACGGGCCAAGTGCCGTGGAAGAAGGTCTTCGCCGCCCTCAAGAGCGTCGACTACAAGGGCTGGATCACGATCGAAAGCTTCGCCACCGGCATCCTGGACCTGTGTGCCGCCGCCTGCATCTGGCGGCCGATTTACGACTCGGCCGACGGCCTGGCGAAGGACGGCCTCAAGTTCCTGAAGGAGATGGCGCGGACGGCGTAACGTTTAGCCGTCGCCGGTACGGCGACGATCGATAGCGACCGCGGCCGTAGTACGTGTTTACCGTGGGTGGCACGGTCACGCGCTTCTGCGTGGCCGTGCGTGCTCCCCCACATGAACATGCACGGCCACGCAAAAGCGCGTGGCCGTGCCACCCGGCAATCAGGCATGACGCTAAACACGTACCGGCCGTACCGGCCGCGGCTAAACGATTCCGAACCCCTTTTCGAGGAGGTCGGGCATGGGCAGGATGCGGAGGCGGGAATTCATCGGGCGGACGGTGGCCGTGGGCGTCGGCGTGATGGCGCTCGGGCGCACGCCGCTCCTGGGCGAAGAGGCGAAGGGCAAGGCGATCGTCGTCAAGGCGGTCCGCGACAATGCCACCGCCGACAAGAAGATCGATGCGGCCGTCGTCAAGGAGATGGTCAACGCCGTCGTCTGCAAGCTCTCCGGCAAGGCGAAACCCGAGGACGCGTGGCGAGTGTACGTCAAGCCCGACGACGTCGTGGCCGTGAAGATCAACTGCCTCTTCGGCATCGGCGCCGCCACGCACCCCGAGGTGACCGCCGCCGTGGTCGAGGGCGTCCGGATGGCCGGCGTCCCCGCCGACAAGATCATCGTGTGGGATAAGTCCGACGGCGACCTCAAGAAGAGCGGCTACACCATCAACAAGGACGCGGGCGTCCGGTGCATCGGCGTCAACGGGGCCTGGGAAGAAGAGCCGACCGACATCCACACGTGCAAGGGCAGACTGGCGAAGATCCTCACCCGCGAGTGCACCGCCCTCATCAACGTGCCGATCCTCAAGACCCACGTCATCTCGGGCATCACCTGCGCCATGAAGAACCATTACGGCAGCTTCCACAATCCGGGCGAGGCCCATGCCAATAAGTGCGATCCGTTCATCGCGCATCTCAATAACCTGAAGGTCATCCGCGAGAAGACGCGGCTGATCGTCTGCGACGCCCTGCTGCCGGTCGCCGACGGCGGTCCGCAGGCGGCGCCCCAGTGGACGTGGGAATACAAGGCCATCCTGGCGGCCACCGACCCGCTCGCACTCGATGTCGTCGGCCTCAAGATCCTCCAGGAGCAGCGGGCGAAGCTCGGCAAGAAGCCGGTGGCGGCCCCCTGCATCGCCAGCGCTGCCAAGCTGGGCGTCGGCGTCGGCGACCTCAGCCAGATTGACGTGGTGACGGCGTAAGACGCGGCCACCACACCGTTTGGCCTCGCGGACTCATTGTTTAGCGGGGAGCCGAAGGCGACCGCGTGTGCGATTGCGAATTGCCGATTGCGGGATAAACGACGAACGGCAACGCCTGTGAACGACCGCGGCCGTACCGGCCGCGGCTAAACGATAAGGAACCCCACTCATGGCCATCACATCCGTCAAACAGTTGAAAACCGTGTCGAGCAACGTCGGCAAGATGATCGCGGCGGCGTTGGAGGCCGGCGGCGGCGTCCTGCGGCTCGCCCCCAACTGGGTGCCGCGATCGTTCCTCCACCCCGGCCTGCGGATCAAGCTGCACCCGGAC
>JAPLML010000471.1 GCA_026387055.1 Planctomycetota bacterium
GGTGCTGACGACCTGTCGGGAGACGCCGGCCTTCTCGGCGAGGTCGCCGATGCGGCAGAGGGCGGGCTGCTCGGGAGGCGTTTCGTCAGGCATAAGGCGGTTCCTGCGCCGCGGGCAGTCTTGCCCGCCGAGGATTGCATGCGATGACGCGGCGGGCAGGACTGCCTACCGCGCAAGGTCATGGGGGGATATCGGACCGACTGGCGTGGAACTTGAGGCAAACGCGTTGGCGCCTGCTAAGGAGGGCATCTCAACATGTCGACCCACCTGATTGGCTGTACGCTGTGGTCGCTGGCCATTCCCGACACGATCCGGTCGATTCTGACGGCGGCCGAGATGGGATTTGAGGCCATCCAGTTCACGTTCCGCGACGATGCGGAAACCTCGGGGGCCGCGCTGGAGCGGATCCGCGAGACGATCGCCCGGACGGGCCTGAAGGTCCCCGGCGGGATGGTCGGCTTCGTCGGCGAGGACTGCGGGAGCATCGCGGCGATCCGCCGCACCGGCGGCCTCACCGACCCGGCCGTGTTCCCCGAACGCCTGGAGCGCTGCCGCCGCTGGGGCGACGCCCAGGCGCGGATGGGCATCAAGCAAGTCACGGTGCACGTCGGCTTCGTGCCGGAGCCGCAGGACGCGGGGTACGGCGACGTCCTGGAGCGCGTGGCAAAGGCCGCCGACGTGTTCCGGGCGGCGGGCCTCACGATGGGCCTCGAGACGGGGCAGGAGTCGGGCAAGGTCCTCGTCCGTGTGCTGAAGGACCTCGACCGCGACCATGTCAGCATCAACTTCGACCCCGCCAACTTCATCCTCTACGGTTCCGACGAACCGGTGGCGGCCGCGAAGGCGCTGGGCAAGCGGGTCTCAATGGCCCATATGAAGGACGGCATCCCGTCGGCCAAACCCGGCGAGGTCTGGGGCGAGGACGTGCCGCTGGGCACCGGCAAGGTGGACTTTGCGGCGGTCCTCAAGGCGCTCCGCAAGGGCGGCTTCACCGGCCCGCTGATCGTCGAGCGCGAGGCAGGCAGCGACCGCGTCAAGGACATCCTTGGCGCCAAGTGGTACCTGAAGGGCCTCCTGGCCGGGCTTGGGGTCTAATCGGGTGGAATTTGCGTGTCTGGCGTGATAGCCGTTAACGTGCCACGGGTTGCTTGTCGACCCGTGGCGACCGTGATCTGTTTTCCCGCATGGTTCACAATCCCCCGGCACCGCCGGGGTACGTGTCTGGCGTGGGTGGCACGGTCACGCGCCGTTGCGTGACCGTGCTTGCTTCACCATGTGACCGTGCACGGCCACGCAACAGCGCGTGGCCGTGCCACCCGGGAATCTCGTATCACCCTGGACACGTACAAGCCAGGGGCTTGTGAACCATGCCCCAAAGGACCGTGCCGAAGACGTATGCTGGGCGTGCCAGCCCGCCATCGGGAGAATCCCCGGGATTTTTTTGTTGCAAAGCAGCGATTTATGCGTAATAAATAGTGTTGGCGAGAGAGCAAGGGGGCGTAACCGGCGGTAAGGTCTCAAGTTACCGCTGGCTCTCTCCATAGCCGGGCCAAACGGAGATGCCATGGGCAAGGCCATAGCCGTTGCAGTCGGCGCCTATGAGCATGCAGGCCGCCGCGGCGCCGCCGCGGATTATGACGTCGGCCTGATGCTCGCGTTCCAGAAGGGCAAGGAGTTGGCGTTCCAGGAACTCGTGGAACGCAACCACGCCCGCGTCATCGGCCTCATCTACCGCTTCATTGGCGATGCCGCCGACGCCGAAGACCTGGCCCAGGAAGTTTTTCTCCGCATCTACCGCGCCCGGCAGACGTACAAGCCCACCGCGAAGTTTTCGACGTGGATGTTCCGCATCACGGCCAACGTCAGCCTGAACGCCCTGCGGTCGCGGGCCAACCGCCGCGACGACGTCTCCATCGACCAGATGGGCGACTCCGGCGAGGGTCCGCGCGGCATCCCCGACCACGAATGCGAGATGCCCGACGGCCACCTTCACCAGGCGGAACTCCAGGAGAAGGTGCAGGACGCGATCCAGGCCCTGCCCGAAAAGCAGCAGATTGCCGTCGTGCTGAATAAGTACGAGGGCATGAGCTACGCCGACATCGCCCGGACCATCGGGTGCAGCACGATGGCCGTCAAGAGTCTCCTGGCCCGCGCCCGCGACAACCTGAAGGACCGCCTCCTTCTTTACATCCGCACGGGCCGCGGCCGCCGGAAAGTCTGAGTCCTCAAGGGTGGGGGCACGGCATGCCGTGCCCCTACGATCAACTCGCTTTTCGCAACACCTTCGCAGCCTCTCCGTGTTCAACCTCTCGGACTGGGCACGTTCGTGAGGCTCCTGACATGTCTCCGCCGGTTTGCCATTGGGTTCAGAGCGTGTTGGCGGCGTACCTCGCCGGAGAGCTGAAACCGTCGACGGCCGACGCCGTGCGCCGTCACCTCGCGCGGTGCGACGAGTGCCGCAAGTACGCGACCGAGCTGGAGGAGACCTGGAACCTGCTGGATGAGGCGCCGCTGCCGCCGGTCCGCCCGGGCTTCACCGAACGGATGATGGCGCGGGTCGTCGAGGAAAAGGAGCTGCGGGCCCTCGAGGCCCGGATGCGCCCGAACCGGATCCTGCGGCAGGTGGCGGCCTCGGTCCTCGGGGTGGCGGCGGGCCTTCTGATCGGCCTGGCGCTCTACAGCTGGACGGGGCAGTTGCGGGAGCCCAAGAGCCCCATCGAGCGCGAGGTCAGCCGCAGCATCACGTTCCTCGAAGATGCGGATCTGCTGGACGAGATTGCGGTCATCGAAGCCATCGACCGCCTGACGGGCAGCACCGACCGGGCGAGCGGAGCGTAGGCCATGGAGGAGCGGCGAGAGGAATTGAGGAGGGTGCTGAGCCGCCGCCGGCGGCGCGTCCGCCTGCTCCTCGTATGCCTGGCTACCGCGCTGGGTTGCGGGATTGCCGCCGGAGTGGTCGGGCCGCAAATTCTCATCGGCGGCGTGGCGGACCTGGTGATGCCGGCCGAGGCCACGAACGGGGCGACGGTCCAGGCGGGCGGGAAGAACGCCGCCGCCATGCCCCTGGCGATCTCCGAGCCGTTGGGTCTCGATCCGCGCGAAAGCCAGGCCAACGCGTTCCGTTGGGCGGGATTGTCCGAGGCCGAGCGGCGGGCTTACCTCGACAAGTACTGGAAGCTGGCCGAGATGGACCCGGCGGCGCGCGAGCGACTCGTGCGCGAGTACGCCCAGTTCCGCGAGCTGCCCGAGAATCGCCAGGAATTCCTCAAGGCCCGCGCGCGGAAGCTTAAGGAATTCGTGGGCACCCTCAGCCCACAGGACCAGGCGGTCCTCGAGAGCATGACCGACACGCAGCGGGCCGAGCGGCTCCTTCAGCTCTGGCAGGCCCGATACGGTAAGTGGTAGTCCATCCGCATGGCATCAGCACAAGCACGGTGGGCACGTCGCCGTCCCACCGTGCGTTTTTCTGCGCCGAGCCCGCCGCGGGAGCGGCAGGAAATCCTGCGGCCGCGAGTAACCCGCTGCTTCCGCAGCGGGCTCGGATGGCTAAAACTCCCCCACGCGCCCTTGGATGAGCAGGTCCGGCCCCACTCGCTCCACGGTGAGATCGGCGACGGGGAGCGCTTCGGCCAGCGTGCGGCCGTCGGGGCCGGCCGCGGGGCCGAGGGCGTCGCCGCTGGCGAGGACCCGCGGGCTGACGAAGATCATCAGGCGGTCGGCGAGCCTCGCGGCAAAGAACGAACCCAGGACTCTCGCCCCGCTTTCCACGAGCACTCGCGACATGCCGCGCGCGCCGAGATCCTCGAGCACCGCCCGGAGGGACAGCGGGGCGGCGGGGGCGCCCAGGCTGGGGCGCGGCGGGCAGGACTGCCCGGCGCGCGAAGGCTCGCTATCGCGCGGCACAACTACGATCTCGCAACCGGCCTGGCGAAGCGCCGCGGCCCTCTCGGCGCCGTCGCGCAGGGCTTCGGCGGAAGTGTAGACGATCACGGGAATCTCGCAGGCGGTGCGAGCGGGATTCCTGGCGGGATCGATCATCAGCCGGCCATCGAGGACCACGCGGGTCGGCTGGCCGCGCTCGGGCAGGGGGTCCACGTGGCGGACGGTGAGCGATGGCTCATCGGCGAGGACCGTGCCCGCGCCCACGAGGACCGCGTCGACCACACGGCGCATCTCGTGGACGCGCCGGCGGCTCTCCTCGGAGGAAATCCACTGGCTCTCGCGGGCGGCGGTGGTCATCCGCCCGTCGAGCGTCATCGCCCACTTGGCGATCACCAGGGGCAGGCCCATCTTCTGGCGTTTGAAGAAGGCGGCGTTCAGCCGCCGGGCCTCTGCTTCGAGCACACCCACCGCGGTCTCGATACCCGCCGCCTTGAGGAGGGCCATCCCGCGGCCGGAGACTTCCGGAAACGGGTCGACCACCGCTGCCACCACGCGCCGCACCCCGGCGGCGAGAATGGCGTCGGTGCAGGGCGGGGTCTTCCCGTGGTGGCAGCACGGTTCGAGGGAGATGAAAAGCTCCGCGCCGCGGGCCTGCGGACCGGCCGCCTGGAGGGCGGCGACTTCCGCATGCGGGCCGCCGAAACGCTGATGGTGGCCTTCGCCGACGACCTGGTCGCCCTGCACGACCACCGCCCCGACCATCGGGTTCGGCTCCACGCGGCCGAGGCCCTGGGCGGCCAGGTCGAGCGCCCGCCGCATGTGCATCCGGTCGCGGCTGGAAGCGTCCATGTCAGGACTCCTCGCCGGCCTGTTTCGGTGCGCCTTTCGCCTGCTCCGGCCTGTGGCTGAAAAGGAACACGGCCGCCACGGCGATGACGCCGATGACAAGATACACATCGGCCAGGTTGAAGATGTAGGGCCAGTCGACGGTGAGGCCTCCGACGTGAAAGGCGGCCGTGATCTGGATGAGGTCCCGCACGCAACCAAAGACGAGCCGGTCGAAGAGGTTGCCGAGGGCCCCGGCCAGGATGAGCCCGCACCAGAAGTGGACCCATCGCTGTTTCGCCAGGGAGGAGGCGAAGACGTAGAAGATGAGGGCCGACGTCACGAGTGTCAGCAGGATCGTGACCACCCGTCCGGCCATGGGGCCGAGCGAGCCGGTCAGACTGAGTCCGAACACGATTCCGGGGTTTCGGCTGGCCACAAACTGGAGCCAGCCTGGAAGGACCGTGACGACGTGTCCGCCTTCGTCAGGCGGGCCGCCCAGAAGGCCCCAGGCGGCATACTTGCTTGCCAAGTCCAGGCCGACGCCGAGGCCGACGGTCAGCCAGAGGCGGAGGTGGCTTCCGCGGTCGGTTACAGCAAGCCCTTTTCTTCCCGGCGTTTGCATTCGATGCAGTACTTGGCGTGGGGCTTGACCTTCAAACGGGCCGGCGGAAGGGGCTTACCGCAATGGACGCACTTGCCGAAGGACTTCTTCTCGATGCGTTCGAGGGCCTCGTCGATTTCCTGGAGGGTCGCCTGTTCGGTCTCGATCAACCCAAGCGTGAATTCCTGCTCGTAGTTGTCGGTGCCGATGTCGGCCATGTCGAGGGGCATCTTCGACAAGTCCCCGCTGGCATCCTGACGGCTGTCGTGGAGGGCGGCCTTCTCGAGGGCATTGACGTCGCCGCCGACGGCCCGCCGCTTAGCCAGGAGCAGCTTCCGGAATTGGTCAAGGTCTCTGGCCCGCATCCCGTCCGGTCCCTTTCGCTATTATGAGCCCGAATTACCGCCAAAGAGCAGCACAGTATAGGCCATTGGGCGGCAACTGTCAAGCACCCTCCCGCGCAGGCAGGGCGAACGCATCTAAAGTTCGAAACCGCGTTTTCGCAGGCGAGGGGGCGGGCACCCGCTTTCTCGGCCCCTCATCTCGCCCGACGTTATGGCCCTTTTCGGAGTCGAAAAGGCCACAGAAAATTATGATGCGTTAGCCCCCTGCCGACACGCCCTCCTAACATCGGCATAAAGGACTTCGGGGATGAGCCGTCCCATCGGCATTTTCGATTCCGGGCTGGGCGGGCTGACCGTCGTTCGGGCGATCCGGCGGCGGCTGCCGGCCGAGTCCATCGTCTACTTCGGCGACACCGCCCGGGTGCCCTACGGCATCAAGAGCGGCCAGACCATCGCCCGATTTGCGGCGGAGGACTGCGACTTCCTCTGCCGGTTCGATCCGAAGCTCATCGTGGTGGCCTGCAACACGGCCAGTGCGGCGGCGATCCCGACCCTCCGGGAACGCTTCCCGCAACCGATCACGGGCGTGATTGAGCCGGGCGCCCGCGTGGCGGTCCGCCAGTGCGGCGGGCGGCCTATCGGCGTCATCGGCACCGAGGCGACCATCTCCAGCGGCGCCTACCGCCGCGCCATTCAACGCGACATGCCGGGGGCGTGGCTGGTCGAGAAGGCCTGCCCGCTCCTGGTGCCCCTTGTGGAGGAGGGCCGGCCCCCGCGCGACCGCATTGTGCGGGCGGCCCTCCAGGAGTACCTCGGTCCGCTGCGCGAGGCGGGCGTGGGGTCGATCGTCCTGGGGTGCACGCATTACCCGCTCCTGAAAGAGGAGATCGCCGAGGTGGTCGGCCCCGACGTGACGCTTGTTGACTCGGCCGAGGCGGTGGCCGCCGAGGTGGCCCTGCTTCTGGAGGCGGAGCGGTTGCTCGCGGCGGCCGGGACGGGCACCATGCGGTTCTTCGTGAGCGACAATCCGGATCGCTTCCGCAAGGTGGGATGCCGGTTCCTCGGAGAGGAGATCGGGGCGGTGACCCTCGTGCCGCCGGAGGAGTTTTTCCCGGGATCGGCCGTGACCCCTAACCGCGCGCAGGAGGCTCCGTGAGAGGGATGCCTCAGGCGCCGGCGGTGTCGGCAGCTTCCAGAGAGGGTGGCACGGCCACGCGCACTGAGAGAGGCGTTGCCACCAAGAGTCGCCGGTGTAATCGGCTTTCTCCTGGCCACCGTCCTGGTCGCCGGGTGCAGCGGGAAGACCGGGGACGAGTGGTTCCGCCAGTTTGGCGCGAACCAGTCGGTTGAGGGCCAGATCACCCAGGTCGAAAGCCCGAAGGCCGATGAGCGCCGGCAGGCCTTGGATGCCCTGGCCGCCCGAAAGGATGCCCGGAGCGTTCCGTCGGTCGTGAGGATCTTCTGCATCGTGGCCAAGTCGGACAAGGACATTATGGTCCGCGATGCGGCGGTTCGCGGCCTGGCCGATATGCAGGGCGAGGGCGTGATTGAGACGCTCAGCCACGTCGCCACGAGCGACAAGAACCCGTACGTGAGGCGGGAGGCGGTGCTCTCGCTCGCGCGCCGTGTGCCGCCCGAAGGGGCCCCCGCGATGATCCAGGCCCTCCGAAGCGACTCCAGCCCCGATGTCCGCGTGGCGGCGGCAGAGAATCTCTGCCGGTTCCGGGAGAAGGCGGCCGCGGAGGCCCTCGCGGCGGTGATTGAGGATACCGACGTCGCGGTCGCCCTGCGCGCGTGGGAGAGTCTTCGCTACATGACCGGCCAGGACCTGCCCCGGCAGGCGCAGCCGTGGACCGAGTTCTTGGCGTCCGCCGACGATCCGTTCACGCGCTACGGCAAGCCGCCTCCGCTGCCCAAGGCAGCGAGCCAGCGGCCGCAGTTCACCCGAGGTCCGCGCGAGCTCATCCGGGACATGCTCAAGCCGGACGTCCGCGAGGCCGAGCTGAAGTAGGTGTGCCGCGGCCGGTCTTGTCCGGCCGTGCGCGAAGCCTGAAGCGACGAATCCATGAAAGCCTGCATCTTCGACGGCCGCACACTTCGGGTGAACCCCCGGTATCTCGACCCAACGCCCGCCCCCGGCGAGGTCCGCGTGTGTGTCCGCCTGGCGGGCGTCTGCCGGACAGACCTGGAGATCGTGAGAGGCTACATGGGGTTCACGGGCATCCTGGGCCACGAGTTCGTCGGGACGGCCCTGGAGGGGCGGCACGAGGGCCGGCGGGTCGTCGGAGGCATCAACTGCGTCTGCGGCGCATGCGACATGTGCCTGGCGAACCTGCCGACCCACTGCCGGCGGCGGACGGTCCTCGGCATCGCCGGCCGCGACGGCGCCTTTGCCGAGATGCTCATCTTGCCCGAGGCCAACCTTCACGCCGTCCCCGACGCCGTGTCGGACCGCCAGGCGGTCTTCGCGGAGCCGCTGGCCGCCGCCATCCAGATCGGCCGGCAGGTGCCGCTCGTGCCGGGGCAGAAGATCGTCGTCCTCGGCGACGGGCGGCTCGGGCAACTGGTCGCCCAGGTGTTCCAGGCATGGCGCCTCGCGCCGACGGTCGTGGGGCGGTCGCCCGCCAAGCTCGCGATCCTCCGCGCCCTCGGCATCCGAGGCATCCTTGCGGACGAGGCCCGACCCGCCAAGGAAGCCGACGTGGTGGCCGAGTGCACAGGGGCTGCCGACGGTCTGGCGATGGCCATGGCCTTTGTGCGGCCGCGCGGCACCATCGTCTTGAAGAGCACCGTGGCCGATACGGCGGGCCTCGCCCTCGCACCGATCGTCGTCGATGAGATCACGGTCGTGGGTTCCCGCTGCGGCCCGATGGCCGATGCCGTGGCGATGCTCGCACGCGGCGAGGTGAACGTCGAGCGCCTCATCACCGGCGAGTACGCCCTCGACGACGCGCCCCAGGCCCTCGCCGCCGCCGCGCAAGCCGAAGCCATCAAAGTGCTCATCCGGCCGTAGCACTTCCCATTGCAATCCTTCCGCCGTCCTGCAACAATGGTGGCACGATGAAAAGGGGATCGGTGCCATGGGCGACCACTTCAAGAAGAACCTGCTGTGCTACGGGGACAATCTGAAGTTTCTGACGGACACGGATCTCTTCCCGAACGAGTGCGTTGATCTGGTCTACCTCGACCCTCCGTTCAACAGCCAGCAGAGCTACAACGTGCTCTTCAAGGAGACTACGGGTGGGCCGGAGACCGCCCAGATCAGGGTGTTCGAGGATACCTGGACGTGGACGCAGGAGTCCAACAAGGCCGTCACCCAGATCGTGACGGACCGCGGCATGCCCGCCCCGCTGGTGGAACTGATGAAGACGTTTATGCAATTCCTCAAGACCTCGCCGATGATGGCTTACCTGGTGCAGATGGCGGTCCGCCTGGTGCAGATGCACCGCGTGCTTAAGCCCACGGGATCGCTGTACCTCCATTGCGACCCGACGGCGAGCCACTACCTGAAGCTCCTGCTGGACGCGATCTTCGGGCCGACCACTTTCAGGAATGAGATCATCTGGAAGCGGACGCACGCGCACGGCGGGGCCAAGGGGCTGGGGTCCGTTCATGACACGATCCTGTGGTACTCGAAGTCCGGGACGTACACATGGAACCCGCAGTTCCTGCCGTATACCGAGGGGTACCGCGAGACGTTCTTCAGGTTCCACGATGCCGACGGCAGGCGCTACCGCGCCACCATCCTGACGGGCGCGGGCACGCGCACGGGGTCGTCGGGGAAACCCTGGCGCGGCGTCAACCCAACGAAATCCGGGCGCCATTGGGCGATTCCGGGTTACGTGAGGCAAATCTTGCCGACGCCGCATACGGCCACCGTGCAAGAAGCGCTCGACCAACTGGACCGGGCCGGCCGCATCCTGTGGCCCAAGAAGAAGGGCGGCATACCCCACTTCAAGCAGTACCTTGACGACCTGCCAGGAACCGAACTCCAGGACGTGTGGTCCGACATTCCGCCCATCTCCGCGGCGGCAGCCGAGAGAATGGGTTATCCCACACAGAAACCCATGGCCCTGATGAAACGCATCATTGCCTGCTCGAGCAATCCGGGGGACCTTGTTCTCGACCCGTTCTGCGGGTGCGGAACGACCATCGATGCGGTCGAGACGCTCAACAGCGAAAACCCCGGAGCCAAACCGCGCCGTTGGGTGGGGATCGACATCACCCATATTGCCATCAACCTGATAAGGCATCGCCTCAACAGATTCTCGCCGCCCCCCCAATACGAGGTGTTGGGAGAGCCGGCCAGCCTTGCGGCAGCAGCCATGCTGGCCCGCCACGATCCCTTCCAGTTCCAGTTCTGGGCGCTCGGCCTCGTGGGGGCCCGGCCCACTACAGGCCAGAAACGCGAGGGCGCAGACCGCGGTGTGGACGGGGTGCGCTATTTTGTGGATGAGACAAGGCATAGCCAGCCCGTCACCAAGAGGATGCTGGTCCAGGTGAAGAGCGGGCACGTGCGGTCAGGCGACATCCGCGACTTCGTGGGCGCCCTGACCCGCGAGGCGGCTGAAATGGGGGCTTTCATCACCCTGGAAGAGCCTTCGGCGCCCATGCGGCGGGAAGCGGCCTCAGCCGGAACCTACACCTCCCCCTGGGACGGCCAAGCCTATGCCAAGGTCCAGGTTCTCACCATTGAGGAACTCCTCAAGGATCCTCACCGGCCCAATCCCCGCTGTCTTCAGGTTCCCGGCGGGGCGGCTGGCGTCAACGTTACGCTCCCCAAGGCGCCCAAGCACAAGCGCAAGAGGTTCCAGGAGAATCACCTGGAGCTCAATGGCAGGCACGATGAGTAAGGGCGGGGCAGCGATGGGCCGGCCACTGGCAGTTGCCCTCGCCAGCGGCGGCATGGACTCGTGCGTCGCCGCGGCGTGGGCGGCGGCGAGGTATCGCCTCGCCATGCTCCACGTCAACTACGGCCAGCGGACCGAGGCGAAGGAACTGGAGTGCTTCAGGCGGCTCGCCGCGCATTTCCGCGCCGAGAAGACGCTGGTGGCCGACGCCCCGTATCTGGTCCGCATCGGCGGGAGCAGCCTGACCGACCGGTCCATCCCCGTGCCGCCGGACGACCGGCCGGGCGAGACTCCGAGCACCTACGTTCCCTTCCGCAATGCGAACCTCCTGGCCATCGCCACCGCCTGGGCCGAGACGATCGGCGCGGCGCGGATCGTCATCGGGGCGGTCGAGCAGTACCAGGACGAGGCGGCCCCGTGCCGGAACTGCGCGAGTTGCCGGCGCCGGGAGGAGGCGTTCAGGGAGGTGGGCATGCCGGACCCGCTGCTACAACAGAAACGGCAGCGGCGGCTCACACAAAGGCGCAAAGACGCAAAGAGAAAGAGGGGGCCAAGAGAGAAGCAGTGAAAGCGAGGCGGGTTCCTCTTTGCTTTTCTTTGCGCTTTGGCGGCTTTGCGCGAGGCGCCGCTCGCTCCTTGACGTGCCAAAAAAACGAGAAGGCCGGCGCCTCGCTCGCTCGATTGGCGACCCGGAACGGCTGCATGGCCGGTCTTTACCGCGGCGACCATTCGCCGCATTCCAACGGCCGCGAGCCACGCCGCCCGCCAGTTTTTGGCTGTATTCGCGAGGGCTCTATTATGGCCTTCTCTAGCCATACTATACTGATTTTCCGGCCAAAGTCAAGCCGACTTGATGGAACTTTCCGGCCCCCTTGGGGAGCCCAAAGCTCGCTCAGTCTAGCTATTTCAATTGTTTTTTGAGCCAGTCGCCCACCCCCTCGAGCGCCTTCCGCTTCAGGGCCTCCATCGCCATCTCGGCGATCCGCTTCGCGACCACGCGGTCGTCGAGCTGCGGCTTGTGGATCGTGCCCGTCATGGGCACCGTCAGTCGCTGGCCGACCAGGTAGGGGGCGGCCGCCGCCGAGACGCCGAAACGGGCGAGCATCGGCGCCGTCAGCGGCACGCTCAACTCGACGTTCAGGCTCTCATCCATGCCGATCCGGCCCTTGAAGAGCACCGTCGTGTCCGGTCCGAAGACCACCGGGTGCTCCTTGATGTAGAAGTAGCCGTTGGCGAGCTGGACCTCCACGGGGCCGAGGCGCTGCACGGGCGTCCGCGTGGGCGAGCCGTACCAGCCCAGGATGGTGGCCAGCGGCCCGGTCAGCTCCGTCTGGAACTGGTCGATGACGAAACGGCTGACCCCGGCGGCCTTCTTCACCTCGGCGCCCGCCAGCGGCACGTCGAGCACGTCGATGTCGCCCGACAGCCGGCCGTTGGACCCGATGCTCCCGGCGAGGATGGGCGTCGCGAACTTCATGTAGTCGTGGACGCCCGGGTCCGACAAGGGCACGTTCTCGACGACCCGCAGGGGCTGCCAGACCAGGAGCCGCGCGACCGGGCCGCGCAGGTCGATCCGCCCGCCTACGTTCACGGTGCCGCCGGCCACGGTCAGGCGGCTGGGCCGGGCGGGATCGGCGCTCAGGTAGAGCTGTTCCTCCCCCATGCGCCAGCGGATGGTGCCCTGGCCTCCGGAGAGCTTGTCATACGTGAACGTATCGAGGGCCACCGTCCCGTCGCCGGCCAGGCCCGCGATGCGGCGGTTCCACGGGCCGTCCGGCGCCAAGGGACCCGACACGCGGCCACTGATCTTCCACGGCCCGGAGAAACGCAGCTTGTCCGGAAGCTGTGTCCCGAGCAGGTCTCGGACCCGCTTGGCGTCGCACGAGAGGTCGCAGGCGGCCTCCAGGCGGGACGGCGCCGGGGCAGGGGCCGAGGCCGTCGCCGCGGGGCTCGCCGCCGCGGGCTTTGCCTCGGGCGGCGGGATGAGGGAGATCCGGACCGAGCCGCTCGCCAGGCCGCTCTCCATTCCGTCGGCCGCGATGTCCCACCGGCGCTCGCGCGGGTCATGCGCGAATGTCGCCCGCACGCGGACGCGCGGTTCCTGAATCACAATCTGTTCGTCGGGAAGCTGGACATTCAGGCCCGCGACGCTCAGCGTCCCCGTGGCCGAGACCTTGCCGGCGTTTGTTGCGACGTTGCCCGTGAAGTCCGCCTGGCCGCCGAACTGGGCCTTCTCGGGCATCACGCCGAAGGGCGCGAGCAGCTTCGAGAGTTGCGCCAGGTCCCCGCTTGCCGTGCCGGAGCCGTTGGCGGCGAGGGTCTTGTCGGTCTCCGAGGGAAGCCTGGCGGTGCCCGAGACCTTGGCCGTGATCCCCGGGGCGGCGAGGTCGGCCTTGCGGACCTGGATCGCCCCGTCGGCGGCCATCAGCGCCGACAGGGCAAGCGTGGCGTCGCCTAGGACGATTCCGGGGCCCTCCGTGCCGGCCCCCGCCCGCGCGCCCGGCTGCGGAACGGCGAGATTCGCCGCCGCGACCGTCACGTCGACGTCTTCGCTCCCGTCGGCGCCGCGCTTGTAGGCGCCGCTGATCTTCCACTGGCCGCGGATGCCGCGCGACTCGCCGTTGAGAAAACGTGCGACCGTTTG
>JAPLML010000444.1 GCA_026387055.1 Planctomycetota bacterium
GGCCGCGAGGCCCTCGGCGAGGCCGGCGAACACCCGGTCGAGTGGTACAAGCGACGCAGCAACGCCGACAACCTCCTGGTGGGCAACGACTTCTCGTACGCCCCCGCCCACGGCATCGAGATGACCTTCTCCTTCGGCAACAAGTTCCTCAAGAACCGGATGGCCGGCAACGCCATCTGCGGCGTGTGGGGCGGGTACTCGCAGGACACCCTCATCGCCGGCAACGACTTCGACTCGAACGGCGAGATGGGCTACGGGCTGGAGCGGGGCGGCGTGAACATCGAGCACGGCCGCGGCAACCGCGTCGTCCACAACACCTTCACGAAGAACAAGTGCGGCGTGCACCTCTGGCGCGGGCCGAACGTGGACTTCCAGAAACGCCCGTGGGCCAAGGCCAACGGCACGGACTCGATTGAGAACGCGATCGCCGCCAACACGTTCACCGGCGACGTCCTCGCCTTCCACTTCCGCGGGCCCGGCGACGTGACCCTCGGACCCAACACATTTAAGGATGTCGCCAAGGAGATCGTCGCCGAACCCGCCTACAAGGTCACGCGCGACGAGAAACTCACGGTCGAGCCCCTCAAGGTCCCCGACCACCCGGTGTTCGGCAAGAAACGGCCGGTCGGCGCGCGGCCGGACCTGCGCGGCCGCCAGAACATCATCATGACCGAGTGGGGACCGTGGGACCACCAGGCGCCGCTCGTGCGGCTGGCCAGGTCCGCCGGCGACGCGGCCGTCTACGAAGTCCTCAAGACACCGTCCGCGGGCCTGCGCGTCGACACGGTCGGCGACAACGTGAAGAGCGTCGTGGCGCAGGTCCCGGGGAAAACCGACGAGACGCAGGTGACCGTCACCGCCGCCAAGCCCGGCGTGTATCCTTACACGCTGAAAGTGCGGGCAGCGGAGAAACTGCTCGCCGAGGTCAAGGGAACGCTGATCGCCGTCAAGTGGCAGGCGACGTTCTTCAAGTGGCCCGCGGACGTCGATCCGCGGAAGGACCTCGAAGGCTACCGGAAACTCGCCGCCGGCCCCACCGCGGTCTCGGCCGAGGTGGACCAGCTCTCCTTGAAGTACGGCATGCGCGGCCCGAGTCAGATGGACATCTCCGACAAGGTCACGGCCGCCAAGCTCGGCGTCGACCACTTCGCCATGGTCGCCCGCACGAAGCTGCCGCTGACGAAAGGGACGTGGGAGTTCGTCACCTTGAGCGACGACGGCGTGCGCGTGTCGGTCGACGGCAAGCCCGTCATCGAGAACTGGACGTGGCACGGCCCCACGCGGAACTCCGGCACGCTCGCCCTGGAGGCCGACAAGACGGTCGAGATCATCGTCGAGCATTTCCAGATTGACGGGTTCGCGGTGATGGAGTTCTCGCTGTCGCCCCAGGCGGAGCCGGCCAAACCGTAGGCGCGCGGCATCATTGCTCGCCGCCGTTCACGTGCCACGGGTTGCTTGTCAACCCGTGATGACCGTGATCCTCTGACCTTACGGTGTAATGAACCGCCGCTCGCGGGGGCGCTGGAGCCATGAGGCTTATGCGAAGGTCCGTCCTCTACATCGCGGCCGCGATCCTGCTCGCGGCAATCGCCGTGATCTTTCTCTGGCCGCGGCTGGCCGGGCCGGGCGCGGGTGCCGAGGCCGACAACCGCGTCGTGCTTCGGGTCGCCAACTGGGGCGGACCGGCGGTCGACCCGTCGTTCATGAAGGTGGAACGCGACGTCCTGGCGGAGTTCGAGCGCCGCCACCCGGACATTCTCGTGCGGGTCGAGAACATCCCCGGCCCCGGCCAGTACGTGCCGAAACTCCTGATGACCTACGTCGCCGATAACCCCCCCGACGTCATGACGCTCGACGCGTCGTCGGCCGCCGTCTTCATCGACAACGGTTTGCTGGCGGACCTGATGCCGATCCTCCGCGCCGACAGGGGCTTTCGCCTCGACGATTACTTCCCGAACGTCGTCGACATCGCGCGGCGCAACGAGCGGCTCTACGCCATCCCGTCCGACTTCACGCCGATGGTCATCGTCTACAACAAGCGCCTGTTCGACGAGGCCCGGCGCCCGTACCCGCGGCCCGGCTGGACGCAGAGCGAATTCCTCGAGACGGCCGCGGCCCTGACGGTGCGCGCCGAGGGCCGGCCGACGCCCCTCCGCTACGGCTTCAACTTCCAGAAAGAGATGCCGATGTGGTTCCCGTGGATCTGGGCCGGCGGGGGCGACGTCCTCAGCGCCGACGGCCGCCACGCCGTCGGGTACCTCGACGCCCCGGCCACCGTCGAGACCATCGAGTTCCTGACCGATCTGGTCCGGCGGCACCGCGTGGCGCCGAGCCTGTCGGAATCGGCCGCCGCCGGCGTCGACCTCTTCCGGGCCGGCCGCGCGGCCATGACCATGACGGGGCACTGGTCGCTCATCGAGTACCGCGTCGACAAGATGGACCTCGGCGTCGCGACCATCCCGACGGGCGGCGGCCGCCGCGTAACGGTCATGTACGAGGCGGGCCTGGCCATCTCGGCCGCCAGCCCCCACAAGGAGGCGGCGTGGGAGTACATCAAGTACAGGACGAGCAACGCGGTCCAGAAGAAGGTGCTGGCGACGGGCCTGGCCATCTCGGCGAACGTCCGCGTGGCCCGGTCGTTCGCGGGCGATCCGGTCGAAGATGCCTTCCTCGAGGAGGTCCCGTACGCCTGCCGCCCGTGGGGCTCGCGCGTCGAGCGCTACGAACGGGTCGAAGACCTCGGCCGCGAGATGATCGAGGACATGCTGACGGGCGGCGTGGCGCCGCGTGACGCCGCCGCCCGGACCGCGCGGCTGATCGAAGCCGAACTGGAACGACAGTGAGCGCGTAAGGTCTCAATTGTGGGGAGCGTGGCATCGCTTGCCCGGGTGGCACGGCCACAGCCTGCCCGCCGCGGCGGGCGCCGTTGCGTGGCCGTGCGTTGTCCGATGCCCGGGTGGCACGGTCACGCGCCGTTGCGTGGCCGTGCGTTGTCCGATGCCCGGGTGGCACGGTCACGCGCCGTTGCGTAGCCGTGCGTTGTCCGATGCCCGGGTGGCACGGTCACGCGCCGTTGCGTGGCCGTGCGTTGTCCGATAGCCTGCACGGCCACCCAACAGCGGGTGGCCGTGCCACCCTCGGAGACTCAGGGGTCACATGAGCGCGGAACGCTCCAACTGGCGGGGGTACGTCTTCGTCGCGCCGGCGACGGTCTACCTCCTGGTGTTCTCGCTCCTGCCGATGGCGGTGGCGGCGTACCTCAGCCTGCACCAGTGGCACCTCTTGAGGGCCGAGCACCCGTTCGTCGGGCTCGACAACTACGCGGCGGCCCTCGAGGACCCGTTCTTCCGCACGGCCTTCTGGAACACGCTCGTCTTTGCGGCAACGAGCGTGCCGTTGGGCATGGCCTTCGCCCTGGCGGTGGCGCTGCTGGTGGACCAGCGGCTGCGCGGCATCGCGGTGTTCCGCACGCTCTTCTACGTGCCGGCCGTCTCGAGCGGGGTGGCGATCTCGATGGTATGGATCTGGATCTTCATGCCGCAGGACGGGCTCATCAACTACGCCCTGCGGCTGGCGGGCCTCGCGGGCGATACCGACTTCCTGGGCGACACGCGCTTCGCCCTGGCGGCGATCGTCCTTATGAGCCTGTGGATCGGGCTGGGGCCGCGGATGGTCATCTTCCTGGCGGGCCTTCAGTCGGTGCCGCCGAGCCTGTACGAGGCCGCCGCGATCGACGGCGCCGGCCCCTGGCAGCGCTTCCGCCACATCACGCTGCCGATGCTCGTGCCGACCACGTTCTTCGTCCTGGTGACCTCGACCATCGGGGCGTTTCAGCTCTTCACGCAGGTCTACATCATGACGCAGGGCGGGCCGCGGCGGGCCACCGACGTCGTCGTCTACCACATCTACAAGGAGGCCTGGCACAAATTCCACATCGGGTCGGCCAGCGCCCAGTCGTACCTTCTGTTCGCGGCCCTCCTGGTCGTATCGCTCATCCAGTTCAGGCTGATGCGGCGGCAACTGAAGGAGGCCGCGGAGGCATGGCAATGAAACGGCTTCGCGTCCTCGGGTCGTACGTGCTGCTCATGGCGCTCGCGGTCACGACCCTCGCGCCCTTCGTGTGGATGCTCTTCACGTCCTTCCACCCGCCCCTGTCGCCGATCCCGACGCCGGACCGGCTGTTTGCGCCCCGCGAATGGGCCTTCGGCAACTACCCTTACGTGCTGTCGTTCCCGGAACTCCCCGTGGCCCGGTTCTTTCTAAACAGCCTCGTCGTGACGGCCGCCGTGGTGTTCGTGCAACTCGGCATCTGCTCGCTGGCCGCGTACGGTTTCGCGCGGATGACCTTCCGCGGGCGGGATACGCTGTTCACGGTCTTTTTGCTCACGATGATGATCCCGGCGGTCGTGATGATCGTGCCGCTGTTCCTGGTGGTCGACAAGCTCGGGTGGCTGAACACGTTCCCGGGGCTCATTCTGCCGTACCCGTACCTGAGCACGGCGTTCGGCACGTTCCTGCTCCGGCAGTTCTTTCTGTCGCTGCCGCGGAGCCTGGACGAGGCGGCGCGGCTGGACGGGGCCTCCGACCTCCAAATCTACTGGCACGTGATCCTGCCGTCGGCCAAGCCCGCCCTCGCGACGCTGGCGGCCTTCGCGTTCATCTGGACGTGGACCGAGTTCTACTGGCCGATGCTGGCCACCAGCACCGTGGACATGCGGACGCTGGAGGTGGGCCTCTCGGTCTTCAAGGACGCCTACGGGGCCACGAACTGGCCCCTCCAGATGACCGCGGCGGTCATCGTGATGGCCCCCGCCCTGCTCTTCTTCCTTGCCCTCCAGCGGTACTTCGTCAAGGGCATCGTGATGACCGGCGTCAAGGGCTGACGCGGATGACCGTTGCGGTCGTGGGCGAGGTCATCATCAACGGGCGGACACCCAGATGAACGTAAGTCGCGCTCACAAAAATGGACTTACGATTTTCGGACCCCCAAAACCCCCCTTTTAGGCCCGAAGTTATCCACAAAATGGCCTTGGCGCTAGCGCCAGGGCCGGTCGACCTCCGAAATGTTAAGATGGGCTAGACGAAATTTGACGCTTTTTTCGTTTTTGCGCGCGCAGCCCCCCCCTACTTTATCACTTGTGATCGAAACACGCGCGATTTTGAGAGGTGCCCGTTGACATAAGTCACTTTTCAGAAATGCGACTTACGTTCACGCCGTGAAACGTTTCACAGGCCCCTGGCGCCAACGGCCGCCCTCGTTACGGCGGGAACGGGGACCGGGAAAGGCATTGCGGGAGCGTTCGTGAATTGACGGACCCGCCCCAACGGGGCGGCGGATTGTAGCCACGGGTGAAGCACCGGCCGCTGCACAGCGGGCGGTGCGCAACCCGTGGGAGCGTTCGTGTCTTAACACACCCGCCCCGGAGGGGCGGCGGAATCACCGGGCGCGCGGCCGGTCAGTCGAACACATACCGCTCGTCGAACTCAACGCCGTGCACGCGGAGCATTCGCAGCAGTTCGGACCTGAAGTCCTCCTTCTTGTGATGCGCGCCTTGTCCCTCGATGTACTTCCTCACGGCCTCTTCCTGGGACTTGCTGACGGAGAACACGCTGTACCCCTCCTGCCACGCAAACGAACCGAGGGCGGGGAAGGTGTCATGCACCCACTTCGACGAACGGGCCTTCACGGTGCGCATCAGGGCCGACACCGA
>JAPLML010000013.1 GCA_026387055.1 Planctomycetota bacterium
TGGCCGACGGCAACGACCACCTGGTGGTGGCCGAGGACGAGTACCGCGGCGTCAAGCGCTTCGACCTTGTCATCTCGCCGAGCGGCCTGCCGGACGCCCTGAAGCCACAGGGCTTCCAGACCGAGGACCTGCCGATGACGATCGTGGCCGGCGGCGGCAACGACGTCATCGACCTCCGGCAGTTCCGCGGCGACGTGACCGTCCTGGGCGGGGCCGGCGACGACACCGTCAACATCGGCGACGGCGGCAGCCTCAGCGGCGTCCACGGCCAGGTGTACTTCGACGGCAACGCCCATATCCTGGAACAGCAGCGCAACGTCAACGCCTCCGAATACACCAATGCGTTGATGGATACGCAGAACCTGCCGAAGGTCTTCACCGACTCGGCGCCCACGCAGGCGTTCGTCGACAGCGGCGGAAGAATCCTCCAGTACGCCCTCCCGGTCCTGAACCCGATCCTGGTCGGCGACGGCCTCGCCGGCACGATCATCACCGGCAGCCTCCGGGTCCGGGCCGTGGTGCTGTACACCCAGAACGAACAGTTGAAGGGCGCCCAGGAATACGGCGTCCAGAAGAAGGACCTCTCCGGCAATGCCCTGTGGTTCGGCCTGGACGGCAACGAGACGGTGGACTCCGGCCAGACGGGCCTTCCGGTCATCACGCGGGTCGATCGCGCCGCCACGGGCGCCCGGGCGGTCTACCTCGACGCCAAGGGCCAGCGCGTGTTCGCCAACACCGGCGTCCTCTCGATCGTCGACCCGCTGGGCAGCGACACGCCGCAGAACGTCTACATCGACTCAAGCGGCAACCGCACCTTCACCGTCACCGGCCAGAAGGCATGGGCTCACCTCAAGGGCGACATCGTCGAAGACCTGGTGCAGGAGAAGGGCGTGCAGGAGTGGGGGCTCCAGAAGCTCGATGGCGGCGACAACCCGCTTTACTACGACGAGGTCGGCGGCGAAACCACCGACTCGACGAAGACCGGCCTGCCGGTTATCCTGACGGCCAATCCCGGCGACGTGGACGCCCTGGGCAACCCCGCACGGTTGGTGTACCTGGACGGCAACTACAACCGGATCTTCCTCAATCCCGCCGACGTCGGCCCGACGAGCCGCAAGTCGTTCATCACCGATTTCGGCGCCTCGTCCAAGTACCTTTACGTCGACTCGCGCGGCTTCAAGCTCGATGAGTATCCCTCGATCTTCGTCCGCAACGGCGCGGGGGTCGATTTCCTGGTCTACCAGTCCGACACGGTCGGCGGGGCCTCCAACTGGGCCGGCCTGAAGGTCGAGGTCAGCTGGGACGGCACGACCTGGTACACGGCCACGTCCCATGCCACCTCCGCGAGGATCACCGGCGACGGCCTGCACAACGACCCGTCCAACGTCCTTCGCCGCGGCTATGACCTGGGCGACCTCAGGGACGCCGGCGACAACGCGGCCTCGCTCGCCCTCATCCGTCGCATCCGGCTCACCTGCACGTCGGGCACGTTCAAGGTCGACGCCGTCGGCATCCTCAGCACGGGCATGGGCCCCGAAGGCGTCGTCTTCCCGACGCTGGTCTCCGAGAACACCACCGGCAACT
>JAPLML010000184.1 GCA_026387055.1 Planctomycetota bacterium
TACTCGGCGGTGATCAATGCGGCCGACACGCAGATGGACCTGTCGGGATGGGTGACGCTGACGAACCAGTGCGGGGCGGGGTTCAAGGACGCGCGGGTGAAGCTGATCGCCGGCGACGTCCGCCGCGTCCAACCGCCGGTCGAGCAACTGCGAAGGGTCGTCGCCGTCGAGAAGGCGGGGGCCGGCCCTGGCGGCGGCTTCGAGGAAAAGACTTTCTTCGAGTATCACATGTACACCCTTGGCCGCACAACCACGGTCAACCAGAACCAGATCAAGCAGGTGGAGCTTCTGACCGCCGCCGAAGTCCCGGTGCTCAAGCGCTATGTCTTCGAGCCGGGCGGGCGGTACTGGCACAAGCGGTACGGCGAGGGGGATTTCTACAAGATCAACGTGTCCGTCGAGTTCAAGAACTCCAAGGAACAGAAGCTGGGGATGCCGCTGCCGAAGGGGAAGATCCGGGTGTACAAGAAGGACCCGGCGGACGGGAGCCTGGAGTTCGTGGGTGAGGACGAGATCGACCACACGCCGAAGGACGAGGAGCTCAAGCTCTACGTCGGCGACGCCTTCGACATCGTGGGCGAAAAGAAGGTGATGGACCACAAGCAGGGCGACCGGTGGTCCGAGGACGCGGTGAAGATCGAGCTTCGGAACCACAAGGAAGAGAACATCACGGTCCGCATCCGCGAGCACCTGAGCCGCAGCGAGTGGGACATCCTGGCCAAGAGCCAGGATTTCAAGAAGATCGACGCCTCGACGATCGAGTTCGACGTGCCGGTCGCCAAGGACGGGAAGGCCGAGGTTACCTACACCGTCCGGTATCGCTGGTAAGGGGAGCGAACATGAGAATGCTGAGTTGCCTGATCCTTGCCGCAGCGCTTGTCGGGAGCGTTTCTGTGCAGGCCGCCCCGGTGCCGGCGGCCGCTCCCGCGTCTGAGGAAGGCGTCTCGCTGACGGTCTACAACCAGAACTTCGGCGTGGTCAAGGAGGTGCGGTCGCTGGCCGTGGACGGGAAGACCGCCACCGTCCAGTTCCGCGACGTGGCCAAGCTGATCGACCCGACGAGCGTGCACTTCAAGAGCCTGACCGACCCGGCGGGCACGGTGGTCCTGGAGCAGAACTACGAGTTCGACCTCGTCAGCGCCGACAAGCTGCTCGACAAGTACATCGACAAGAAGATCGCCGTGGTGACGAAGCATGGGCAGAAGTACGACGGCACGCTCCTGTCGTTCGACCCGCAGCAGCTCGTGCTCCAGGGCGCGAAGGAGCTTTTCATGGTCCAGCGGCCGGACAACGTGCAGAACATCGAGTTCGGGACGCTGCCGGAGGGGCTTCTGACGCGGCCGACGCTGGTGTGGAAGGTGGCGACGGAAAAGCCCGGCAAACACCTGGCGCAGGTGACGTACCAGACGACGGGCCTTTCGTGGCGGGCGGACTACTCGGCGGTGATCAATGCGGCCGACACGCAGATGGACCTGTCGGGATGGGTGACGCTGACGAACCAGTGCGGGGCGGGGTTCAAGGACGCCCGCGTCAAACTGATCGCCGGCGACGTCCGCCGCGTCCAGCCGCCTGTCACGATGCTGCCCCCGGCCCCGGCGGCGGCGAGGGGCGCCGAGGCAAAGGGCTTCGGCGGCTTCGAGGAGAAGACCTTCTTTGAGTACCACATGTACACCCTTGGCCGCACGACCACGGTCAACGAGAACCAGGTCAAACAGGTGGAGCTTCTGACGGCCGCCGAAGTCCCAGTCCTGAAACGTTACGTCTTCGAGCCGGGCGGCAAGTACTGGCATCGCCGCTACGGCCAGGGAGAGCTTTACAAGGTGAACGTGTACGTCGAGTTCAAGAACTCCAAGGCAGAGAAGCTGGGGATGCCGCTGCCGAAGGGGAAGATCCGGGTGTACAAGAAGGACCCGGCGGACGGGAGCCTGGAGTTCGTGGGCGAGGACGAGATCGACCACACGCCGAAGGACGAGGAGCTGAAGCTCTACGTCGGCGACGCGTTCGACATCGTGGGCGAGAAGACCGTCACCGACCGCAAACAAACCCAGCGGTGGCGCCAGGAGTCGATCAAGATCGACCTCCGCAACCACAAGGAAGAGGACATCACGGTCCGCCTCCGCGAGCACCTCGGCGGCGGCCAGTGGGAACTCACGGCCAAGAGCCAGGACTTCAAGAAGATCGACGCCAACACGATTGAGTTCGACGTTCCGGTCGCCAAGGACGGCAAGGCCCAGGTCACCTACACCGTTGATTACCGCTGGTAGAGATATCAATGACATTCTTCGGCCACTGCCGCGCCACGGGCATCGGCAGCCTGCCGGTCGCCGATGTCCGCGCCGCCGTCGAGGCGGTGCTGACCTTCGCGCCGGACCTTCCCTACTGGCCGCAGCTTCCCAAGCTCTCGCACGCCGAGGGGATGATCGAGCAGGCGGCGGCCGGGCTGCCGGGCCTGCACGTTGAGGACGGGCGCCTGCGCCTTCTCGAGGACGAGGCGTTCTTCGCCGGCGTCGACCGGCTGCTGGCGGCGTACGAGGCGGGCGACGCTTCGGTGGCCGCCCTCCCGCCCGCGAGCGCGGCGGCGCTGGAGCCGTTCCTCGCGGCCGTGAAGTCGCGCGGCATCCGCGAGGCGAAGGGGCAGATCGCCGGCCCCATCACGGTCGGCATGGCCATCCTCGGCGAGGACGGCAACCCGATCCTCCATAACGACGTCCTGCGCGACGTGCTCGCCAAGTTCCTCTACCTGCGGGTGCGGTGGCAGGAGGAGCGGATCGCCGCCGCGGGGGCCCGGCCCGTCGTCTTCGTCGACGAGCCGTTCCTGGCCTCGTTCGGCAACCCCTTTTTCAACTGGAGCGCCGAGCAGGCCCGCGAGGTGCTGGAGGCCGTGGCGGCCGGGGCCGAGACGAGCGGCGCCCACTGCTGCGCGAACACCGACTGGTCGATCTTCCTGGAGGGCCGCCTGGCGATCGTGTCGTTCGACGCGTTCGAGTTCGCCGAGAGGTTCTTTCTGTATCGCGACGCGTGGCGAAGGTCGAGGCGCTGGGCTTCCGGCGCGAGCAGGTCCTCGCGCAAAGCCTCATCACCCCCGCCTGCGGCCTTGGCACGCGCGACGTCGCGACCGCCGACCGGGCCCTGCGGATGGTCCACGACCTGGCGGCGGGGCTTCGACAAGAGTACGCATGGGCGTAACGGGCGGTGCCCTTGATTGAAAGGTGACCCATGATTGACGCGCGCGTGAATCGTCTGGCGAAAGTGCTCGTTCAGTACTGCCGCAAGGTGAAGCGCGGCCAGGTGGTGCTCATCGCCGGGCCGGCGGCGGCCGAGCCGCTCCTTCTGGAGGTCGGGCGCGAGGTCCTCCGCGCGGGCGGGCATCCGATGTACCGCATGGCGCCCGATGCCGCCCCGGAGGTGGACGGCAAGGTGCTCCAGGAGGACGGCAGATTCAGGCTTTGAACCTGCGCACGGGGAGACGATTGGCGGAGAAGGCGCTATGCACGTTTACATTCTGCTTGCTCATCCAAGCAAGAAATCCTTCAGCAGGGCGGTGCTTGACGCGTTCACGCAAGGCCTTCGGGACGCCGGACACACTTACGAAATCGGCGACTTGTACGAGATGGGCTTCAAGTCCGAAATGGATGCTGACCAGTACCAGCGGGAGGTCGGCCCTGATCCCGAGGCGCCGGTGCCCGAAGACGTCAGGGCGGAGCAGGACAAGATCAACAGGGCCGACGCCCTGGCTTTCATCTATCCGGTCTGGTGGAGCGATTGTCCGGCGAAACTCAAGGGCTGGTTTGACAGGGTGCTGACCTATGGATATGCATATTTTCCTGACGGCCGCGGCCAGAGAGCCACAAAGATCAGAATCAAGAAGGCTGTTGTCATATGTTCCGCCGGCAACTCGGCGCCGCTCCTCGAGGAAACGGGCATCGCCCATAGCATGCGCCGCATCATGCTCAGCGACAGGCTTCTTGGCGTAGGCGTCAAAGAGGCCAGGATGGAAGTCCTGGCAGGCATGATGCCGGGAGATGACACGTAGCGGAAGGCCAACCTTGAGAGGGCCTATGAGATCGGACGGCATCTATCGGAATCAGGGGGCGGGCCCTGCCCGACACGGGCGTGAGGCCACGGCGGCCATCGTCCGTGCGGAAACGGAAGAGGAATTGGCCGGCATTCGCGGGCTTTGGCGCGAGTACGCGGACTCCCTGGGAATCGACCTCTCCTTCCAGAACTTCGAGAAAGAGTGTGCCAACCTTCCCGGCGATTACGCCCCGCCGAGCGGCCGGCTCCTGCTGGCCGCGTGCGAATCGCAGCCGGCCGGATGCGTGGCCCTGAGGCGGTTGAGCACGGACACGTGCGAGATGAAACGGCTGTATGTCCGTCCGGTGTTTCGAGGGAAGGGCATCGGCCGGTCGCTGGCGGCGGCGGTGATTGATGAAGCACGGAAGATGGGCTACTTCCGTATGCGATTGGACACGTTGGCCTCGATGACCGAAGCCAACGCACTTTACCGGTCATTGGGTTTTCGGCCCATCCGCCCCTATCGGCACAACCCGATCCCGGGCGCCCTTTTCCTGGAATTGGGGCTGCGTTGAAGCGGCGGGATTCACGCCGCATCAACGCGCGGGCGCGCTTATTTGGCCGTCCGCCGCGGCGGGCGCGACCGGCACTTCGATGAGGCGCTCGCCGTCGAGGCGCACGCGCTGGCCGTTGATGACGGCTTGGCCGCGGCCGTGGGTGAGGACGCGCCAGGACTTCGGCGCGGGCCGGGTTCCCTGGGGCGCGATGCGAAAGCGCCCGTCGCCGTCGGCCAGGATCACGCCCTCCGCCAGGAGCCAGTAGTCCTTCGTCGCCGCCAGCGACGAGAAGCCCTTCAGCCGGTCGTACTCCTTTTCCATTTCGGCCACGGAATCGAAATACCCGATGACGTTGGCGGCGCTGAAACTCTGGCCGCGCTTCACGCTCGTGCCGATCTCCTGGATGAAACAGACGTAGCCGCGCTGGTGGCACCACGCCTCGCTGACCATCGACGGGTCGAGCGTCAGGCCCGCGAGCCACGGCATGCCGGGGCCGCGGATCTTGCGGGCGCGGATGAGGCGATCGGGCATCGGCTGCCTGCCGCGCTGGTACAGGTGCCGGGCGTCGGGCGGGAAGTCCTCGAAGAAGTCGGCGGCGGCGAGGCGGCCCTCATAGCTCAGGTACACCTCCTCGAACGTGTCGCCGCGGGTGTGCTTGAGGTGCCCCGGCATGTCGATCCGCAGGAAGACGTCCTTGAAGTCGTTGGCGCTCTCGACGCGGTCGGCGGCCAGGACGTACCGCCGCCCCATCGGAAAGACGAGCCACTGCTCCCACAGGCTGCCCGGCGCGTAGCCCGGCGCGGCCTCTTTCCACCGCCACCACTGGCGCACGGCCACGAAGTCGCGGCCCACGAGGAACTCGGAGTCGACGTGCCTGGCCTGCGTGCAGATTTGCGGTCCCTCAAGATAATGCTTGGCGATATTTCCATGCCACTTGTTGCCGAACTCGTAGGGCATGCCGCCCTCGGCCCCCGGCCCCATGAGGAAATCGACGATGTCGAGGCCGAAGGAGCCGTCGCGGGCGCCCGTGGCCCGGTCGACGAACGTGTCGGCCCTGACGCCGGTGGTGTAACCGTTGGGCGTGACCTCGGCCGCCAGGCGATCGGTCTCGATGACGATGCGCTCGTCCTGGGCCCGGACGGCGAGGGGCAGGGCGGTGGAGGACATAGCGGGCTCCTTCGGGGCTCCGTGCGGGCTCGTGCAGCCGAGCACACAGCACGCGGCGAAAGCCAGGAATGTGAGGAGGTCGGGCGAAACGTTGAGTCGGCGTGTTGACATTCGATAGCACCTCGCGCCCTTCAGCCGTCCGCCGCGGCGGACGGCTAAAGGGCTTCACCGCACATGATGGAGGCCCGGGCGCGCCCCGGCAAGGCTTTAATTGAGTTGATAGTACTTCCTGAGCAGCCACTCGCCCGTCACGACGGCGAGGAAGAGGCCGAAGAGGATGGCGAACAGGCCCGGTACCGTCTGGATGCCCCACTCGCGGTGAATGTCTTCCTTGATCGTCAGGGTGCGGAGGCGCTCCACGAGGTCGCCGAAGGCGGCGGGCTCGTAGTAGTCGCCGCCGGTGGCCTGGGCGAGCTTCTTCAGAACCGTCCGGTCGATGCTCAGGCGGTCGAACTCCTGGTTCGGCCGGCCGACCGTGAACGTGGTCTCCTCGATGCCGAGGCGCTTATTGTCCTTGCGGGCCTCGACGACCACCTTGTACTCGCCGGGGTCGGGCGGGTCGAGCTGCTGCTCGTACACGCCGACCGAACCGGGGACGAGGGCCAGGGCGAGGGTCTTGCGGTCGTTGCCGGGTCCCAGGAGGAGGCCCGAGACGTTGGCGAAGCTGGTGGCGCGGCCTTCCTCGGCGCGGATCTTGGCCCGGACCATCACCTTCTCGCCGGGGTTGTAGAAGGGCTTGCGCACCAGGAGGTCGACGCCGGGCGTGGTCGCCTGCTCCTTGACCTCCTTGTTGGCGAGCCACCGCATCATCTGCCCCCAGAACTTGATGTACGGCGACTCGCGCCCGAGGGCCCTGTAGGGCAGGTACCACTGGTAGGTCGTGTCGGCGGCGAAGGCGGCGGACCGGCCCTTGCCGTACGGCTGGACCGCCAGGACGATGAGCGGGCCGTTCTCGTTCGCGCGCTGCGGATGCTCCGCCAGGATGCTCGCGCCGGGCTTGGCGCGGACGACGATGTTGCACCCCTTGAGGGTCGGGAGCTTCTCGGCCGGCGTGCCGCTCTGGTACTGGAAGAAGTCCTTGGTGCCGAAGAAGACGGGGTGGTTCGCGCCTTCGGGGGTGAGCGTGAGGAGGAAGGGGGTGGTCTCCGGGCCGACCGACCGCGGGCCGACCTGGACGGGCAGGATCTCCTCCATCGGCGAGCCCTCGTAGCCGCCGGGGCCGAAGCTGTTGTACCCTCCGATCATCACCAGGCCGCGGCCCTCGCTGACGGCGGTCTTGAGGTTTTCGAGCTGCGGGCCGGAGAAGTAGCTGCGGTCGACGTCGCCGACGACGAAGACGTCGAACTTCCGCATATCTTCAAGCGTTTGCGGGAAGCCGCCGAGCGCCAGGCCCGTCATGCTGCCCGCCTGGAGGAACTCGCCGCGCTTCACCTGCACCAGGGCCAGGAGCTCCACGTTCGGATCGGTCTCCAGGACGCTCTTGAGGGGCTTGTACTCCGGCCGCACGACGCCCTCGATGTAGAGGACGCGGATCTTCGGGTCGGTCACCAGGAGGTGGACCTGCCGCTCGTTGTTCTCGATGCGGCGCTCGGCCGGGTCGGGCGGGATGCGGACCGTGTAGGTGTGCCGGCCGACCTGCGTGGGCGTGAGCGTCAGGGTCACGCTCTGGGCGCCCGGCTGCGAGGTGAGGCGGAGGGGCATGGAGGCCAGAAGCGTCTCGCCCTCGCGCAGTTGGACCTCGACGCTGCGGTCCGCCAGGCCGATCGCCCCGACCTCGACCGAGAGGCGGCAGATGTAGTAGACGGTGGTTTCCACGGGGGCGCCGACGATCTCGATGCTGATGTCCTGGAATCCGCTCTGGGCGGTCAGGTCCGTGCCGATGCCCACGGTGTAGACGCGCGGCGGGCCGAGGGCGACGATGTCGTCGGCGACATTGCCGCCGGCGTTGTGCAGGCCG
>JAPLML010000624.1 GCA_026387055.1 Planctomycetota bacterium
CTGGTGGACGCCACGGAGCCGAACCTCCTGGAGGGGATCTTCCCGTATCGCCTTCCGCCCCTGATCCGGTTCGACGGGCCGGCGGTGGAGTACGTCGACGGCAAGCCGGTGACGTTCGACTTCGCGTCGATCAGGGACCGGCCCATCCTGATTACCGACACGACGTTCCGCGACGGGCAGCAGGCCCGCCCGCCGTACACGGTGGACCAGATGGTGCACATCTACGACCTGCTGGCGAAACTGGGCGGCCCCGGCGGCGTCATCCGTCAGACGGAGTTCTTCCTCTACACGAAGAACGACCGCGTAACGCTCGACCGGTGCCGCAGCCTGGGCCACAAGTACCCGGAGTGCACTGGGTGGATCCGGGCGGTCAAGGGCGACTTCCGGCTCGTGAGGGACATGGGCCTGCGCGAGACGGGCATGCTCACGAGTTGCTCGGACTACCACATCTTACAGAAGCTCAACTTCAAGAGCCGCCGGGCGTGCCTCGACAGCTACTGCGAGGTGGTGGCGGCGGCGTTCGAGGCGGGGGTGCGCCCGCGGTGCCACCTCGAGGACATCACGCGGGCGGACATCGACGGCTTCGTCCTGCCGTTCGTCGACCGGCTGATGGAGATGAGCCGGCAGGTGCCCGAGGAGCAGTCGGTCAAGATCCGCCTGTGCGACACGATGGGCTTCGGCGTGTTCTACCCCGGCGCGGAGCTCCCCCGGAGCGTTCCGAAACTGATCTACAAATTGAACCGCGAGTGCGGCGTGCCGGGCGATCGCCTGGAGTGGCACGGGCACAACGATTTCCACAAGGTGCACGCGAACGGCGCCACGGCGTGGCTCTACGGCTGCGACGCGCTGAACACCACGCTGTTCGGCTTCGGCGAGCGGACGGGCAACCCGCCCCTGGAGGCGGCCGTCTTCGAGTACATCGCCCTGAAGGGCGACCTCGGCGGCATCGACACCACGCGGATCACCGAGCTGGCGGGCTACATGGAATCGATCGGCCTGCCGATCCCCGACAACTACCCGTTCGCGGGCCGGGCGTTCAACGTGACGCGGGCGGGCATCCATGCGGGGGGCCTGCGGCAGGATGAACGCATCTACAATATTTTCGACACCGAGGCCCTGCTCGGGCGGCCGCCGCGGGTCATGATCACCGACAAGAGCGGCGCCGACGGCATCACGCACTGGATCAACGCCTACTTCGGCCTCAAGGGGGAGGACCGGATCTCGAAGATCAAGGTCCACCGGCTCGCCCGTTGGGTCATCGACCAGTACGAGGTCGAGGGCCGCCTGACCGCCATCAGCGACCAGGAGCTCGCGACCAAGACGCGGGAGCTGATGCCCGCGTTCTGGGCCAAGTACAAGGGCTCGACGCCGTAGGCATGCAGGCCGGGGCGCAGCCCCGGCTTTTTCCGGTCACCTGCGCGCAGGCAAGTGCCGGGGCTGCGCCCCGGCCGACATGGCTCGAAAGGCCCACGCGGCCCATGCGAACCACGCGTGAGATCATCCAGAGCGCGCTGGCCGCCCACACGGTCGTGCCGGCGTTCAACATCCCCTACCTGCCCATGATGCTGCCGGTGGTCACGGCCCTGCGCGACACGGGCGCCTTCGGCCTCATCCAGGTGGCACGCCTGGAATGGGAGAAGTTCCAGGCCCGCAGCCTCAAGGCGATCCGCGACGAGTACGAGACTGCCAAGGACGAGCGGTACACGCGGTTGCACCTCGACCACGTTCCGGTCATCGACGAGGACAACCGGCGCGTGGACTACCGTGCGATCATCGCCGAAGCCATCGCCCTGGGCTACCAGTCGGTGATGGTCGACGGGTCGCGCCTGCCGCTCGACGAGAACATCGCCGCCACGCGCGAGGCGGCCGACCTGGCCCATGCAGCGGGCATCCCGCTTGAGGCAGAGCTGGGGGCGGTTCTCGGCCACGAGGCGGGCCCCCTGCCCCCTTACGATGAGCTCTTCGCCTCCGGCAAGGGTTTCACCGATCCCGACGACGCCGCCCGCTTTGTGCGCGAGTCGGGCGCCGACTGGCTCTCGGTGGCAATCGGCAACGTGCACGGCGCCATCACGGCGGCACAGAAAGACAAGAAGAAGGTCGAGGCGAAGCTGAACCTCGAGCACCTGGCGCGCCTCCGCCGGGCGGCCGGCGTGCCGCTCGTGCTCCACGGCGGCAGCGGCGTCCGCAAAGAGTGCATCCTGCGGGCCATCCAGGAGGGCATCGCCAAGATCAACGTGGGCACCGCCATCCGCCAGCCGTACGAGGTCGGGTGCAAACAGTCCGTCGCGCACGGGCAGGCAGCGTGCTGCCGCGCCACGGTCGACGT
>JAPLML010000493.1 GCA_026387055.1 Planctomycetota bacterium
TGAAGGAGGCGACGGGCGAGGATTTCGTGGCGGTTCTCGTCAAGGGCCGCTCGAACTACCTCTGCCTGCGGCGCCTGGAGCGGGCCTTGCACCAGGCGGCCGGTTTCTTCGAGGAGGACTACCAGCGGCGCGAGCTCAAGCGCATCGGCCAGTGGGCCATGAAGACCACCGACGGCAGCCTTTCGGACCTCTCGCCCGAGCCCGACTGGCGCGTCTGGGACCGCGTCTGCGCCGAGCACGGCCTCTGCCGCGGCCGCAAGTGCGAGCACCAGGAGCGCCGGTGCTTCTACCAGCGGGCCCGGCGGCAGGTGCACCGGGCCCAGATCCTGGTCTCGAACCACGCCCTGTTCTTCTCGGACCTGGCGATCCGCGCCGCCGGCGGCCAGGGCGTCCTGCCGGAGTACGAGCGCCTGGTCTTCGACGAGGCCCACAATATCGAGACGGTGGCCTGCGACCAGCTCGGCATCTCGGTCACGAGCGGCCAGGTCGACTTCCTCCTGTCCTCCGTCTGGCAGCCCCGCAAGGGCCGCGGCCTGCTGGCGGCGCTGCCCATCGGAAGCGAGGACGCCAAGCGCGCCTGCCAGTCGGCCGCCGGCGCCGCCGAGATGTTCTTCGGCGCGGTACTGGAGTGGCTTGAGTCGCAGCGGGGAGGGAGCGGCCGCATCCCTGGGCCGAACTTCGTGAGCGACCCCCTCAGCCCCGCGCTGCGGAAACTGGCGAAGGAACTCGGCGCCCTCGTGAAGGGCGACCCCGAGGGCGATGACGCAGAGGAACTCGCCCTGGCCGCCGAGCGGGCCTCCGGCATGGCCGATGCCCTCGAGAGCTTCATCACGCAGTCGTACGGCGAAGGGAAAGGGCCGGGGGCGGTCTACTGGGTCGAAGCCTCGGGCGGCCGTCGCGGCGGCGGCCCCGCGCCCGCCGACGAGGAGGACGAAACCGCTGCTTCCGCGGCGGGCGCGAACAGCATGCTGCGGCGGGCTCGAAGGCCACGGCTGTACCTTCGCGCCTCGCCCATCCACGTCGGGCCGATGCTCGACGTGCTCCTGTGGCAGCAGGTGCCGTCGGCGGTGCTCACGAGCGCAACGCTCTCGGTCGCGCCGAACGACCGCTTCGCCTACATCCGCCAGCGCCTCGGCCTGGAGGTGGCCGACGCCGTGTGCGTGGGCTCGCCGTTCGACTACGAGCGGCAGGTCCGCCTGTACCTCGAGGCCGACCTTCCGGAGCCGAACGCGGCGGGGTACTTCGACGCGGCGGTCGAGGCGATCCGGCGCTACCTCGACCTCTCGCAGGGCCGCGCGTTCGTGTTATTCACATCCCACGATATGATCCGCCGCGCCGCCGAAGTCCTGCGCCCGCACATCGAGAAGCGCCGCTGGCGGCTCCTGGTGCAGGGCGAGGGGCTGCCGCGCGGCAAGATGCTCGACCTCTTCCGCCGCGACACGCACTCCGTCCTCTTCGGGGCCGACACGTTCTGGCAGGGCGTCGACGTGCCCGGCGAGAGCCTCTCGAACGTCATCATCACGCGCCTGCCGTTCGCCGTGCCCGACCGGCCGCTCATCCAGGCCCGCATCGAGGCCATCCGCGCCGCCGGCGGCAACCCGTTCAACGACTACCAGCTCCCGGAGGCGGTGCTGAAATTCAAGCAGGGCTTCGGCCGCCTCATCCGCACGAAGGACGACGAGGGGATCGTGGTCGTCTAGGACTCGCGCATCCTGAAGAAGCCCTACGGCCGCCTCTTCCTCCGCGCCCTGCCGCCATGCCAGGTGATCGTGCCGGGGCCCTACGAGAGACACAGTGACGAAGTGGCGGAGTGAGGGAGGGCGCCGGGGCGCTGCCGCGGCCTACGTATCTTCGGCACCAGCGCCTGCCCCGCGTCCGCCGCGGCCGTAGCCCCTGGCCAAGTCGGCCCGGCAGCGCTGCTCGGTTTCGTCGGGGTCGCGGCCGAGTTCCTTTATGAGGGCTGCGTGAAGCGTCTCGATGCGGGCCTTCTGGTCGGGTTGGCGCGCCAGATTGGTGAACTCGTTCGCGTCGGTCGCCAGGTCGTAAAGCTCTCGCGCGGGCGGGTGGCGGTCGTCGGCGGGGGTGTGATAGACGTACTTGAAGCTCCCGGTCCGCAGCATGGCGTAGCCCGAGGCGATGTTGTGGGCGTAGTACTCGCTCACCGCGAGGTCGTGCCAGGCTGTGCGCGGGTTATCCATCCACCCGACCAGCGACTGGCCGTTCCAGTCGTCGGGCACGCTCGCGCCGCCGAGTTCGGCGATCGTTCTCACGACGTCCACGAGCGAGCATACGCCGGTCCGGCGCTGGCCGCTGGTCCATCGCTGGGGCCAGCGGACGATGAGCGGCACGCGGGCCGCGTGCTCGTACATGCAGTTCTTCCACCACAGGGCATGTTCGCCCATGTTCTCGCCGTGGTCGGTGGTGTAGATGACGATGGTGTTCTCGGCTACGGCGCTCTTCCGGAGGGCGGCCAGGACCTCGCCGACCTGGGCGTCCACCCACTGGGTGAGGCCGTAGTAGAGCTCGCGCCCCTTGCGCACCAGCGCCGGGTCGGTCTCGACGACGCCGAACCCGCGCCTCAGGTGCTGGTAGTTGAGCGGCTGCGACTCCACGTGGCCCGCGGGGAGCTCGGGCATCGGGATCTTACCCTTGTACGGCGCGTAGTACGCCTCCGGCACGATCAGCGGGAAGTGCGGCGCGAGGTACCCGGCCACGAGGAAGAACGGCTTCTCGGTTGCCCCGCGCTTCGCGAGGAAATCGAGGACGCCCGCCGTCACCCTGCGGTCGTGCTTCATGACCGACGACGACTCGCCCGTGTGGAAGTCGGCGAACCGCGAGTCGCGGGTCTTCGTGTTCGCGCTGGTGTCGTCGGCCCGCCGTCGCCCGCCCCGGCCGGACATCTGGCCGTTGTTCATGTTCCCGCCGAGCTCGGTGAAGCCGTACCGGCACGTGCGGTCGTAATGCATCTTCCCGCACAGGAGCGCGTCGTAGCCGGCGGCGGTCATGGTGCGGGCGATGCTCGGGTACTCCAGGCTGGGCAGCCAGCACGCGTTGTTCCACGCCCCCGTGCGGCTGATGTACTTGCCCGCGGTGAAGGCGAGCCGCGCGGGCACGCACAGCGGCGAGTTCGTGTACGCACACTCGAAAGCGATGCCGTCGGCGGCCAGGCTGTCAAGGTGCGGTGTCCGGATGGTCCGGTTGCCGTAGCACCCGGTCACGCGGGCGTTGTGCTCGTCGGACATGATGACGAGGATGTTGGGGCGGCGGGGGGTTTTCGGCGGGGGCGCCGGCTCCCCGGCGTGCAACCGCCGGCCGAGGGTCGCCCAAGCCGCGCCCGCGGCCGCCGCCTTGAGGAACTCGCGCCGGCGGATACCTTTGCGTTCGTTCATGATGCACCTTCTCGCACGTTCCTGAGTTGGGTGGCCATGCCACCCCGCCGGAGGTCACTTCCGCTCGGTCAGCGGGCCGTAGGTGTCGGGCATGCGGTCGAGGGGGCCGATGGCGCGCCAGTGGCCGACCCAGGGGAGGCACTCGCGGGCCGCCAGGTCGATCTCGGCCCAGAAGACGCCCTCGCGCCCCTTGTTCGACGCCAGGATTCGGCCCATCGGGTCGATGATCATGCTCTGCCCGTCGTAGACCGCCGGCACGAGGTAGAGGCCGTTGTCGCGGGCGCGGACGCGGAAGACCGTCTCGCCGCCCGCGCGCCCATCGGTGTCGGCCAGCGTGTCACCCCAGGTGGGGGCGAAGAGGATCTCGGCGCCCCGGAGGGCGAAGATCTCCTCGGCCTCCGGGAAGAACCAGTCGTAGCAGATCTGGATGGCGATCGTCCCGAACTCGGTCTTGAAGACGGGGTACTCGCGGCCGGGTGTGATGCCCTGGCGCCACTCCTCGCGCGGCAGATGGACCTTGCGGTACTTGCCGGCCAGGCGCCCGTCGCGGTCCAGGAGCACCGCCGTGTTGTAGACGCGCGGGCCGTCGCGCTCCGTGATGCCCGCGACCAGCCACAGGCGGTTCTTGCGGGCCGCCGCGCCGAGCCGCTCGCTGACCGGGCCGGGGATCGGCTGGGCCAGGTCGGCGGGGGTCCGGCCCGTGCCGATCTGGGTGATCGCCTCCGAGAGGCAGATGATGTCGAGGCCGAGCTTGCCGGCGGCATCCACCTGGGCCGCGAAAAGCTCCAGGTTCTTCTCGGGCGTGCTGTCCTTCGGCCTGAGGTACGTCGTCCCGACCTTGACCTTGCGCGGGGGCGGCGGAGCGGTGGGGCGTACCGTCGCGGATTTCCAGAGCACCGTGCCGCCCTGCGGCCACTTGACCTCAAGCGCGAGCAGCGCGCCGTCGGCGTCGGCCGGTGCCACGAGCACGTCGGCGAACTTCGCCGCCGCGCCAGCTATCTGCGGCCCGCGCACGAGCATTCCGGCGGGGTGGAGCGGGTTCTTGCCGCGCGTCCAGGTCAAGCGGACCATGACCGATTGCCGCGGCGCAGCGATGCCCTGAAGCTCGGCGGCGGCCTCGACGGCGTAGGCCTGCCCGCCGC
>JAPLML010000215.1 GCA_026387055.1 Planctomycetota bacterium
GCGGAGCAGGCGGAGCTTACCCGGGAGGAAATCTACCGGGAATGGCTCGGCTTGAGCACCGGCGCGCCCACGCACTACGGCCTGTTGGGCGTGCCGGAGCTCGAGTCCGACGAGGGCGCCATCCACCACGCCGCCCGGCGCGTGAAGCGCAAGCTGCGCGCTTACCAGATCGGCCTCTACCGCAAGCAGGCCCTCGAGACCCTGGCGGAGGTCGGCCAGGCCGTCTCGGTCCTCACGAATCCCGAGAAGAAGCGCGCCTACGACAACGACCTGGTGCGCGGGTGGCGCAAGGTCATCGAGGCGCTCTACCAGACCCACTGCCAGACGGCCGTGCCGGAGCCGGCGGCCATCGAGCTGTGGCTTTCGGCCTGCCTGGCGCGCGGGGTGGCGGTGACGCGCCTGATGCCGCGCCTCATGCGGATCCTGGAATCGCGGTCGGAGGACTGGCCGCCGCAGGGCGAGGCCTCCGTGCCGCTGCCGATCAGCCTGTGGATTTATCGCGATGTAATTATTCTCGGCCAGTGCCTGCACGTCGGGACCCTCGAGCAGCGGGCCGAGGCCGTCAAGCAGGTGCAGAAGCTGCTGGCGATTCCCGAGGGGCTGGCGCGCCTCATGGTCGAGGAAGTGGCCCGCGGCCTGCACCTGTTCGCCCGGACGCGGATCGTGCGCCAGGCGCAGCGCCGGCCCGAGGAAGTCCTGCTGAGGCTGGCGCGGCGGGTCCGGCGATTCGGCGGCCACGTCGGGCCGCGAAGCAAAGTGCTCGTCGCCGCCGCGATGCTCCTCGGGCAGCACAAGCGCGACCTGGAACGCGTGCTTGAGAAGGTCGACGAACTGCCGGTCGAGCTGTCGGCAACCCGGCTCGCGGCGATGCGGGCGCGGCGGGCCAAGGAGAAGGTCGAAGAGGCCGGCCAGCGGGCCCGCGAAGCCAAGACGCGGGCCCGGGAGTGGGTGGCCTCGCGTCCGCAGATTCTCGTGGGCCTGGCGGCCCTGGTGGGCGTGGCCGCCCTGGTCCTGGCCTTCCTGATCGCAGCGGGCGTCTGGCGGCCGTTCCGCGAAGAGACGACTCCGCTGCCCGTGGTTGAGCGGCCGGGCCCGGTGGAACCGCCGCCGAAGCCGACCGCGGTCGAGGTCGACCCGGCGGACGCGGCGCCGCCGGACGTGGTCACGCCGGAGCTGCTTCCGGGGTTGGAGGACCTCCAGAACTTCATCAAGAGCCGTTTGACGGGGCAGGGGGCGGCCACGCCCAACGGGACGCAGGAGGGCGTGCCGCCCGTCAAGGTTCCCGAGCCGCCGCCGAAAGGTCAGACGCCCCCGGGGAAAACCCCGCCGAAGGACCCGAAGAACGGCACCGGGTCGGAAATCAAGTTCTTCGGCGTCGAGGGGAAGCCGGCCGCGCCGGAAGACAAGAAGAAATCACCGGAGATCAAGCCGGTCGAGCCCGCGCCCAAGCCGTAGGCGGCGAGGGCGGGACGTCAGAATTTGATATCTTTGTGCTTCGCCTTGAGGGCGTTCATCCGCTTCGAGACGTTCTCGCGAACGGGGTTGCCGAGCTCGGGGACGAGCCTCATCAGGAGTTCGTAGTTCTTCCATGCCTTCCGTGGGTCGCCGGACCTCTCGTAGCTGATGGCCGTGTCGTAGGTGCTCTTGACCTTGTCGATGAGGTCGCGGAGGGCCTCCAGGCGGGACCGCTCCGCCGCGGAGTCGTTGACGAAGGAGGCCCGGTCGCCGTAGTACGCCAGGGCCTTCTGGTACGTGCGCACCGCGGCGAACAGGTAGGGCTCCTTCCCCGGGAGTTTACTCAGCAGGTAATTCTGCCCGGCCTGTTCCTTGTAGAGATTCGCCAGGGCCTCGTTCCTCTCTTCGATGATGTACGGATGCCCCGCCGGGGCGGTCTTCCTGGGCTCGAACCGCACATCGAGGGCCTTCCGGATGCCCCGCATGCCGACGGCCTTGCCCGACCTGAGGGCCTCGAGGGGGACGAGGCGGTGCTGGCCCAGCGAGTCCTCGCAGTAGTACCCTTCGGGTTCCTGGCGGAGGACCCGCAGGGGCGCCGCCCCAGGCTCCGGGATGATCATGTCTTCGAGGCCGAGGACGGGGATCTCGTCGCCGGTGGCCGCCGTGGGGTTGCGGAACGCCAGCACGGCCGCGATCACAACGACGATCCCGAGGTAGACGCCCAGGGCGATGAACAGGCCCTTGCGGCGCTTGAAGACGGAGGGCTGGGCCCCCTCGGCCGCCTGCGGCTCCTTCTCCTTGTCCTCCTCGTCTTCCTGGCCGACGGCCCGCGGGCGGAACTGCGGGCGCCCCGTGGTCATCGTGGCCACGGCCTCGACGACGAACTTGAGGCGGGTCTTGGCCCCGAGGCGAATCTCGTCGCCGTCCGCGAGGACGACCTCGTCGGCGGCCTTCCGGTTGACCAGCGTGCCGTTGGAGCTGAGGTTCTTGAGGATCCAGCCATCCGGGCGGCGCTCGATCCGCAGGTGCTGCCGCGAGATCACCGCCTCCGCCAGGACGACGTCGCAGGAAGCGTCGCGGCCGACGACGGTCACGGCAGGGGCGCAGCGGAAGGGCTGGCCCTTCTCCGGCCCGGCGGTGCATTCGAGGTGGGCGCGGGCGGCCGTCGTCGAGACCGGGTTGGCGGTTTGGCGCGGCGGGTCCTTCGGTTCCTCTTTCGGCTTGTTTTTCCGGCCGAATAGCATCCGTTGCCTCCGACACGGTTCGGGCACGTGTATAGGGCGCCATTCTATCGCTCGCGGGCGGGGGCGTCAACCACGCCGTTGTTCGAGCCCGCCGCGGCCAACAACACGCGCCCAGCAAGCTGGGCGGCTAAATGGGCATGGCCGGGTGTTGCGACGTGTCATTTAGCCGCCCATCTTGATGGGCGCGTTTCCGGCAGGCCAACAACACGCGCCCAGCAAGCTGGGCGGCTAGATGGACCGAGAGGCTTGACAACCGGGGTCGTGGATTTAGAATGAACCGACGGCGGACCGGCGAAAGGGCGATTCGGATGGCCGAAGGCTCCACGGGCGGCGAGCGGGTGGTCGGCATCGACCTGGGGACCACGCTCTCAAAGCTCGCTTATGTCGATGAGTCTGGCAGGCCCGTCCTGGTCCCGAACGCCGAGGGGGAGCTGCTGACCCCCTCCATCGTGGCGTTCACGAAGACGGGCATCCTGGTGGGGCGCGACGCCCGCCGCGAGGCCCTGGCCAACCCCTCGCGGACCGTCCTGCACGTCAAGCGGCAGATGGGCAATCCGAAGTGGCGCTTCAAGGTCGACGGCGAGACCTACACGCCGGAGACCATCTCGGCCCTGATCCTCAAGAAAGTGAAGCAGGACGCGGAACTGCACATCGGGCCGGTCCGCCGGGCGGTCATCACGGTGCCGGCGTACTTCGACGACGCCCGCCGCAAGGCCACCGAGGACGCCGGCGCCATCGCGGGCCTGAAGGTCATCGACATCGTCAACGAGCCGACCGCCAGCGCCCTGGCCTACGGCCTGGCGAGGGCGGCGCAGGACGGCGTCTCGCTCGTCTACGACCTCGGCGGCGGCACGTTCGACGTCACGGTCATCGAGAAGCGAGGCAACGAGTTCATCACCCTGGCCACCGACGGCGACGTCGAGCTGGGCGGCAAGGACTGGGACGAGCGGCTCGTGAACCATCTGGCGGAGCGGTTCCGCAAGGAGTTCAACGCCGATCCGCGCGAGGACCCGCAGGCCCTCGCGTACCTGTGGGTCAGCGCCGAGGAGGCCAAGAAGACCCTCAGCCGCCGCGAGAAGGCCAGCGTCCCCGTCAGCTACAAGGGGCACTGGGGCAACTACGAACTGGCGCGCGAGGAGTTCGAGGCGCTCACCGAAGACCTCCTGGCCATGACGCAGCTGACGACCGAGATGGTCCTCGAAGAGGCCGGCGTCACGTGGAACGGCATCGCGAAGGTCATCCCGACGGGCGGCTCCGTGCGGATGCCGATGGTCCAGAGACTCCTGGAGAAGATGAGCGGGAAGACCGTGGCCGCCGAGGTGCCGGTGGACGAGACCGTGGCCCAGGGCGCCGCCATCCACGCGACCGTCTGCGTTCTGCACAGCAACGAGCGGATCCGGGAGCTCGGGGCCGAGGCGGCCGAGCGGCTCGGCCGCATCCATACGATTGACGTGGCGGCCCACGCGCTCGGCCTCATCATCAAGGACGTCCGCACGCTCCAGTACCGCAACGATATCCTGATCCCGAAGAACAGCCGCCTCCCCACCAGCGTGGCGAAGACCTACCAGACGGCCTACGACGGGCAGCAGAAGATCGTCCTCCAGGTGGTCCAGGGGGACGCCCCGGACCCGTCGGCGTGCATCGTCATCGGGGCGGTCGAGGTGACGGACCTGCCGGCGGGGCGGCCCGCGGGGTCCCTGGTCAAGGTCACGTACTCCTATGATCGGAAAGGCCGCATCCACGTGACCGCCGAGGACCAGGGAACGGGCAGGACGGTCTCCGCCGAGATCGTGCGGCAGGCGGGCCTGAAGGCGGCACAAGTGGCCGAAGAGGCTCGACGTTTGAGCGTCAAGAGCATAGAATGAACCGTGGCCCGTTAATTCCTGGAAGGACGCCGGATCGTTGGCGCTTCGCAGTTCTTATTCGTATAACCTAGTGTGGACGGCCGATAGGGACGCTGCGCATGATATCACCGACTAAGCCCGGGACGACTGGCAAGGAAGTCCGCCTCGAAGAGATCTTCGAGCAGACGATCCTGCGCTTCCTGGAGCCGGTGGGCGAGTACCTGCGCGACCCCACGGTCACGGAGATCATGATCAACGGGCCGCACGAGGTCTACATCGAGCGGAAAGGCCGGCTGACCCTCACCGACGCGAAGTTCGACAATGAGGCGGCCCTGATTGCGGCCACCCGCAACATCCTCCAGTTCGTCGGCAAGCGCGTCACGACCGAGCGGCCGATGATGGACGGGCGGCTGCCGGACGGCTCGCGCGTCCACGTGGCCATGCCGCCGTGCTCGCGCCGAGGCGTGGTGGTCACCATCCGGAAGTTCTCGCGCCAGGCGTTCGACATGGACTTCCTCGTGAAGTCCGGGTGCCTCTCGGAACTGTCCCGCGACTTCCTCATCCTGTGCATCGGCACCGAGAAGAACCTCCTGGTGAGTGGGGGCACGTCGAGCGGCAAGACCAGCCTGCTGAACGTGATGTCGGAGTACATCCAGTCGGACCGGCGGATCGTGGTCATCGAGGAATCGGCCGAGCTCCAACTCCGTCAGCCGCACGTCCTCAGCTTGGAAGGGCGCGGCCCGGACCGTTATGGCCGCGGCGAAGTGACGATCCGCGAGCTGTTCAAGAACAGCCTGCGTATGCGGCCGGACCGCGTGATCGTCGGCGAGTGCCGCGGCGGAGAGGCCCTCGACATGATCCAGGCGATGACGAGCGGCCACTCCGGCAGCATGTCGACCCTGCACGCCAGCTCCCCCCTGGACGCCCTGAACCGTCTCGAAACGCTGGCGTTGATGAACGAGATCGAGCTGCC
>JAPLML010000476.1 GCA_026387055.1 Planctomycetota bacterium
CAGCACAGGGCGGCGATGCCCACGCCGGTGCCCTCAAGGTCTTTCTTGATCTGCTTGGCCCGGTTGACGTCCAAGCCGCCGAACTCCAGGCCGCAGCCGCCCCACTTCAGAACGTTCTCGGCCTTCTCCTTGACGCTCTTGCCGGGGATCCTGCTGTCCTGGCTGCACAGCTTGAGGACGGCCTTCTTGGCGGGCGCGGCAGGCTTGGCCGACTCTTCGGCGAAGACCCCCAGGCCACCGGCGGAAAGGCCGGCGACGGCACCGGCGCCGGCCAGGGAACTCTTCAGGAACTTGCGTCGATCCATAGGTCTGACCCCTTATACGGTGTACTTGGGCGACATCATATCACGAACTCGCGCCGCTGGCGCGTCAAATGCGGCGCGGCATCCTACATCTCCCGCCGCTTCTGCGGCGGGCTCGGAAAGGTGTACAACCGCCTGTCATTCCGAGCGAGCGAAGCGAGTCGAGGAATCTCGCCGTGGTCGTTGCCGTTCGTCCATCCCCAGGGCGAGACCCCTCGACTCGCTTCGCTCGCTCGGGGTGACAACACTTGTGCCGAGCCCTTGCCCCTACGCAATCATCTCCGGCAGCAGGCGCCGGCCGATTTCCGTCAGGTACGCGTCCACCTCACGGTCGGAGTCGAACTGAAACACCTTCTCGCAGACCTCGCGGGCCTGGGCGATGGGGACCGTCCGGATCACCTTCTTAATCTCAAGCAGCGTGGCCGAGGATACGCTGAAAACCTGTATACCGAGGCCCAGCAGGACCGGCACGTAGATCGGCTCGCCGGCCATCTCGCCGCAGACGGCCACTTCGATGCCGCTCTCGAGCGCCGCCTCGACCACGGTGCGAATGAGCCGCAGGACCGCCGGGTGTCCCGGCGTGTACAGCGAGGCCACGCGCTCGTTCGACCGGTCCACCGCCAAGGCGTACTGCGTCAGGTCGTTCGTGCCGATGCTGAAGAAGTCGCACTCCTGGGCGAAGTGCCGCGCCATGATCGCCGCGCTCGGCACCTCGACCATGATGCCCACCTTGAGGTCGGGGTCGAAGAGGACGCCTTCGTCCTCGAGGTCCTCCCGCACGTCGGCCAGGAGCATCTTGGCCTGGCGCAGCTCCTTGAGGTTGGTGATCAGGGGGAACATGATGCGCGTGGGCCCGAGGGCGCTGGCCCTCAGCATGGCCCTGAGCTGGGTCTTGAAGAGGCCGATGTGCTGGAGGCTGAAACGGATGCTGCGGCAGCCGAGGAACGGGTTGCGCTCGTCGTACTCGCCCGACAGGTGGGTGAACTTGTCGGCCCCCAGGTCGCACGTGCGGATGGTGACGGGCCGGCCCTTGGCGGCGTCGATGGCCTCGGCGTAGGCCTGGAAATGGTCCTCCTCGCTGGGGTCGTCGTTGCGGTCGAGGTAAAGGAACTCGGTGCGGTAGAGGCCGATGCCGCTGGCGCCGCGGGCGATGCACACCTCGACCTCGTGGGGGAACTCGATGTTGCCCCACAGGAGGACCTCGTGGCCGTCGGGGGTGACCGCCGGAAGGTCCCGCAGGTCGCCGAGATCCTTCTCCATGCGGTGGAATCGCTGCTCGGCCTCGCGGAAGCGGGCGATGGTCGCCTCGTCCGGGTTGATGACCACGAGGCCGCGGTTGCCGTCCACGATGACGACGTCGCCGCCCGAGAGTTCCGCCGTGATCGTCTTGAGGCCGACCACGGCCGGGATGCCCATCGCCCGGGCCACGATGGTCGTGTGGCTCGTGCGCCCGCCGATGTCGGTGGCGAAGGCGAGGACCTTCGAGCGGTCCAGGCTGGCCGTCTGGCTGGGCGTCAGGTCGTGCGCGATGATGATGACCGGCTCGGAGAGCTGGCCGAGGCTCTCGCGCCGCGCGCCGATCAGGTTCCTCAGGAGCCGTTTCTCGACGTCGTACACGTCCGCGACGCGGTCGGCCATGTAGCGGTTGGGCAGGGCGAGGAACTTGCGGGCGTAGCTCTTGAGGATCTGCGAGACCGCGTACTCGGCGCTATAGTGATCGCGCTGGATGAGCTCGGCGACCTCGTCGATGAGGTGGGAGTCCGTCAGCAGCGCGTCCTGCACGTCGAAGATGGCCCCGAGTTTCTCGCCGACGTCGGAGGTGACGCGGGCCCGCAGGGCACGGACCTCCCCCTGGGCGTGTTCGACGGCCGCGCGGAACCGCCCGAGCTCGGCCTCCACCTCCGGCGGCTCGATGCTGCGGCGGGGAATGCGGAACTGCTCGCTGTCCAGCACGACCGCCGGAGCGATCGCGACGCCGGGTGAGACCGCGATGCCTTTTCGAATCTCCATCCGCATCCGCCGGCGAACGTAGCGCGCTAGTGCAGGGGGCAACAGACCCCCATGCAGGGTGGCACGGAACAGCGCGGTCGGGTGCGCGAGGCCGGGGCCAGCCTCTCCATGATGCTCTTGGCGTCCGCCGTCTTCGCGCCCATCCGAACGGTGACGCGGCAAGGGTACTTCTTGGCCGTCATCACGAACTGCGTGGCCGGCCGCGCATGTATTCCCTGCCGGTTGACGATTTCCACGTCTCGTACGGGCACGTAAGCATCTTTCTCAGGGGGCACGGGACGCCCGGAAGCGTCAGTCCAACTCCTCGTCCGCCTCGCGCAGGAGTTCCAGCAGTTCCTCCCGGCTCGCGGCCTGGCACATGAAGCGGCGCAGGTTGTCGTTCTTGATGCTGCGGAAGATGTGCTCCATCGCCTTCAGGTGGTCCTCCGGTTTGTCCGGGTTCGACAGGAGAAGGAAGAACAGGTGTACCGGCTGGCCGTCCAGGGCGGCAAAGTCGATGCCCGCGCCGCTGCGGGCCAGCATCCCCACCACGCCGTCCACCCCCTCATGCTTCGCGTGTGGAATCGCCACGCCGTTCCCGAATCCCGTGGTCCCCTTCTTCTCGCGTTTCAGGATGGCGTCGACGACCTTCTTGCGCTGCTCTTCCGCGACGGCCTTGCTCTTGACGAGGGCCCCGACCATCTCGTCAATTGCGCCGCGGGTGGTGTCGGCTTTCATGTCGGCCAGGATGGCGCCCTTCACGATGAAATCCATCAGTTTCATGCCCAGATACCCCTTGCCAGGCCCTAGGTTCGCGTCGGCTGATGCGGGTTGGGCCCGCGGCCCTTGCGATGGCGGGTCCGATCCTTGTGCTCGGTGAGCTGGCGCTCGAGCCGGTCGGCGGCCTGGTCGATGGCGGCCCGCAGGTCGGTCGCCGTGGTCCGGGCCACGAGGTCGTGCATGCGCTCGAGGTTGACGATCATCTCGCAGTCGAAGCCCGACTTCGTCGAGTCCAGAAGCACCCGGATGGCCAGGATCTTGTCGTAGTACTTCAGGAGGTGCGAGGCCTTCTCCTCGGCATACGTCTTGAGCTCCTCGTCAATCGACGCATGACGGACGGTGACCTCGATCTGCAACGCGCACCTCCCTCCCTCGGGACGCTCCACCGGCCCAACCGGCGCCCGCGAAGCATGACTGAGTTTAGCAGTCGGCCGGATGGAAGTCAACGAATTCGCTTTCCGCCGTCCTTGTGGGCCGCGACAACCCCGCGGCTTCGCCGTTTCGCCTGAGCCCGCCGCGGAAGCGGCGGGAGACTTCGGAAACAGGTCTCCCGCCGCTCCCGCGGCGGGCTCGTATGACTTCGCAGCCTTGCCGCGGCCTGCCTCGCGCCATCGCCGCTACTCCGTCCCCGCCGCATACACCTCCGGCGGCAGCGTGAAGCCCATCTTCTCGCACCGCTGGAGGAACCGGGGCTTCGTGCCGCCCGAGACCCACTCGCCCGTCTCGCGGCCGGCCGGGTCGGCGCCCGTCCGGCGATACGCGAACAGGTCATGGAGCACGATGGCGTCGCCCTCGACGCCGGCCAGCTCGGTGATCCGCGTGATCTTGCGCGTCCCGTCGGACAGAAACTCGTGCTGCACGATCAGGTCGATCGCCGAGGCGATCTGCTTGTGGATCGCCCACAGGGGCAGCATGAGGCCCCGGGAGAGCGACATCAGCTCCAGCCGCGAGACCGCATCCAGCGGTGAGCTCGCGTGCAGGACCGCCAGGCACCCCTGGTGCCCGCTGGCGATGGCCTGGAGCATGTCGACGGCCTCGTCGCCGCGGATTTCGCCGACGATGATCCGCGTCGGCCGCATCCGCAGGGCGTTCCGAACCAGGTGCGACAGCGTGATCGCCCCCTTGCCCTCCACGTTGGCCTGGCGGCACTCCAGACGCACCACGTTCTTCTGATAGAACTGGAGTTCCGCCGTGTCTTCGATCGTGATGATCCGCTCGTTCTCGGGGATGTAGTGGCTCAGGATCGCCAGCGTCGTGGTCTTGCCGGTGCCGGTGGCCCCGGCGAAGATGATGTTGGCCCGCCCCTTGACCGCCACGCCCAGGAGGTGCGCCATCCGCTTCGAGATCGTGCCCACGCGCACGAGATCCGAGGCCGTGGTCACCCGCTTCGTGAACTTGCGGATCGTGACGGTGGTTCCGCTGACGGCGAGCGGCGCAACGATGACGTTGCCGCGCGACCCGTCGGGCAACCGGAAGTCAACTTACGGGGCCGAGGCCGACACGGACCGGCCCATCGGTTGCAGGAGGGCGCCGATGACGAGTTCCAGT
>JAPLML010000077.1 GCA_026387055.1 Planctomycetota bacterium
CCAATGCCGCCGCCACCTTCAACCGATCCCGTTCCTTCCGGCTCATCCGCAGTTCCACTCCTTGTCCTCCCTCGGGGGCAGCCCCGAAAAGAGGACAATTCTACTTTGCGGAAACCGGACATTATCACTTTGCGGCGACACTTCGCGCTGCGGTCTTGTGTGCGGGGGGGGCAAGGTGCTATTCTTCCGCGGCCTCCAGGGGCGGCGCTCCAACAGCAGGTGTGGCCCGTTACACCTAAGGGAGACGCGATGGTCGGGCCTGACGATATGGGCGGCAAGCGCGCGGTCATCTTTGACGTCGACGGCGTGCTGGTCGACAGCTACCACGCCCACATGCAGGCATGGATGCGGCTCGGCGAGAAGCTCGGCCGGCCGGTCACCGAGGCGCAGTTCGTCCCCACGTTCGGCCGCCGCAACCGCGAGATCTTCGACACGTTCTGGCCCGGCCTCATCCCCGAGGACCAGACGGAACACTGGAGCAACTGGAAGGAAGAGGCCTACCGCGAGATCATCACCGAGCGATTCCCGGCGATGGACGGCGCGGTGGAGCTCCTCGACGCGCTTGCGGCGGCGGGGTTCGCCCTGGCGATCGGCTCGAGCGGCCCGCCGGAGAACGTGGAGGTGGCCATCCGGGGCCTCAAGCGGCCCCGCGCGTTCGACGCCCTCGTCAACGCCCGCGAGGTCACCCACGGCAAGCCTCATCCCGAGGTCTTCCTCACGGCCGCCGCCAAGCTCGGCATCGCGCCGCGCCGCTGCGCCGTGGTCGAGGACTCGAAGGCGGGTCTGGAGGCGGCCGCGCACGCGGGGATGACACCCATCGCCCTGACGGGCACGTTCTCGCGCCAGGAGCTTGCCGGCCACGCCACCCTGGTGGTCGAGAGCCTGCGCGAACTCTCGCCCGAGCGCATCGCGGCGCTGATTGACGGCAACAGGTAGGCCGCGGCCTGTTCCCGTTTAGCCGCGGCCGGCACGGCCGCGATTAGTTGTTCGTCGCCGTGCCGGCGACGGCTAAACGCATTCGCGCGGCGGGCTCGGATGGGCAATGCGCCGATAGGCGCACAGGCAATTCCCCGATGGCACAATCAGCCTTTCCGCTTGCACGGCGCGCGCCGCCGGATTATGCTGAAAGTGTATGGTTACGCCATTTGCTTTCGCGGGTCTGACCGCGGAAACGCTCGCCAAGTACATCGACCACACGGTCCTTTCCCCGGCCCACACCCTCGCCGACGTGGAGCGGGCGTGCGAGGAGGCCATCGGCTACGGCTTTGCCACCGTGTCGGTCTCCCCGTACGACATCGAGCGGGCCGTGAAGCTTCTGGAGGGGAGCGACGTGGCGGCCGGCGGGGCGGTCGGCATCGCCCTGGGCCACTCGGGCCTGCGGGCCAAGCGGACCGAGGCCGAGACATGCACCCGCGCCGGCGCCGACGAGATCGACATGGTCATCAACCTGGTCACGATGAAGAGCGGCCGGCACTCCGACGTCCGCGACGAGATCACCGCCGTCCGCAAGGTCGCCTCGGGCCTCACTCTGAAGGTCATCCTGGAGTGCTGCTACCTGACCGACGACGAGAAGGTGAAGGCCTGCGAGATCGCCGTGGAGGCCGGGGCCGACTTCGTGAAGACCTCGACGGGCTTCGGCCGCGGCGGGGCCACCGCCTCCGACGTCGCCCTCCTCAAGCGCGCCGTGGGCGAAGAGGCCCAGGTCAAGGCGGCCGGCGGCATCCGCACCTTCGCCCACGTCATGGAGATGCTGGAGGCGGGCGCCACGCGGATCGGCACGTCGGCCGGCGCCGCCATCCTCAAGGACTTCCAGGCCCACCAGCAGCACAGGGGCAACTGACGGTCATGGCCGATCCCGGCGGCACCCCCGACTCCAACGATCCCCGCCAAGAACTCCAGCGCCTGGCCCGCCATCTGCGCCTGCGCCTGGAGGGCGAGGGACGCGCGGGCCTGGCGGCAGTGGGGCGGGCCAAGCCCGTCCAGGCGCCGAAGTGCCCCGCCGCTCCCGCGACGGGCTCGATACCGGAGGGCGCGACGGCGGCGGGCGCGGAAGAGGAAGAGCCGGCATGCGAGAGCGACGCCGAGGTCCGTGCCGCCGAGGCCGCCAAACGCGAACTGGCGGAGCGAATCGCGGCTACGAAGTCTCCCGCCGCTTCCGCGGCGGGCTCGAGCCGAGAGGAACAGGCGCCCGCCGTGCACGTCGCGGGGCCGCGGTTGTTCGACCTCACGAGTCCCGACACCGACGCGGGGGTGCCCCGCGAGGAGGCCCTCGCCCGCATCGTCGCCGAGGTGGCGGCATGCCCGCTATGCCCGGAACTCGTCGCCAATCGCACCAAGACGGTGCCCGGCCAGGGCAGCCCGTACGCGAAGCTCCTGTTCATCGGCGAGGGGCCGGGACAGGACGAGGACCTCCAGGGCCTGGCCTTCGTGGGCCGGGCCGGGCAACTGCTGACGAAGATGATCGAGTCGATCGCGATGACGCGCGACGAGGTTTTCATTGCGAACATCGTCAAGTGCCGCCCGCCCCAGAACCGCCAGCCCACGCCCGAGGAAGCGGCCCACTGCCGGCCGTTCCTCATGCGCCAGATCGCCGTCCTCCGCCCGAAGGTGATCATGGCCCTCGGCGGCGTGGCCGCCCAGAACCTCCTGGAGACCCACGACGGCATCACGCGCTTGCGCGGGCGGTTCTACCCCTTCATGGGAGCCAAACTCATGCCCACGTTCCACCCCGCTTATGTCCTGCGCAATTACACCCCCGACGTGCGCAAGAAGGTCTACGACGATCTCTTGAAGGTGAAGGCGGAACTGCAAGCCTAACCGCGGGAACAGGGAGGCCTCCCATGCGGCTCGAAACGGAAGACGGGGCGCCGATTGAGGACCCGACCGAGGACCAGATCCGGCAGGCCCTCCAGGGCCTCGGGCGCGAGTGCGGCACGTTTGCCATCCTCGCGCGCCGCGAAGAGCCGCTCGAATACATGCAGACCACCGGCGAGGGGAACGCCTTCATCGTCGAGTTCCACGAGGGCGGCAGGCACTTCCGCGCGACGAACGAGGAGATGGCATTCGATGCCACGCTCGCGCTACTGGCCTCCTACCGCCGCGGCGACGATGGCTGGCGCACCACGGCCCTCTGGAAGGATATTACGAAGGAAGTCGCGGGCGCCCGCTGGCCGATCATCGCCGTCATCGGCGCGGTGACGGCGGCGCTGATTGCCGTCATCCTGTACTACTCGTTCAAGTGACGCGCCGCCCGTCGTCAGGAACGCGCCTCGCCCGCCCAGGCGACTCTTCGACAAGCAAGGCGGCTAAATGCTGTCGGCTGTAAATAAGATGGGCGCCGCCACCATGGGGGTGAGTAGCGACGCCCTAGGGCCAAAGGGCGGTCCGGGAAGGACCGCAATAGCCGGGTGTAAGAAGGGGCGGTTCAGCCCGGCTATCTGTTGATTAGAACCCGCCGACGGGCCGGGAGTTCCGGGAAAACATTTTTTCTTATCGGACCTTCGCCGGGCGGTCCGGATGGCCGCTTCGCCGACCTGTGACACGGCCGGCTTGCCCGGCCGTGGGGAACACGTCGCGCGCACCCCCACGGCCGGGCAAGTCGGCCGTGCCACAAGAACTCCTGGGGGGCGGCCTATAGCGCCTGGCCGGGCGGGGCCGGCGAGGGAGGCTTGGGCGCGGGACGGACGGCAGGCGGCGAGGCGCCGCCTTTGCCTTCGCCGTCACGGCCCGACGGCAGGCCGAAACCCGGCGGCATCGGCGGCGGAGGCGGCGGCAGCTTGTCCAGGCCCAGCCGCTGGATCATCGCCTGGTGGTTCGCCTTCGCGGCGGCCACTTCCGAATCGTACGCGAACGCCGGCCGGAAGGGTCCCGTCACGCGGGCGCGGATCGGCCCCTTGCCGCCGAAGAGTTTCTCCTTGGCCGTGTCGTCGAGCCTCATCTTGTCGGGCGAGGTTGGCCCCGCCATGATCTGGGCCTTCATGTAGGCGTCGTCGGCCATGAGCAGGTCCACGACCTGGATCATCTTGGCGCCGTCGAAGACGATCCGCACGGCCCCGCTCGGCTCCTTCTGGAAGACGCTCACCTCCGTCAGCGTGCCGGGCAGGCGGAACGAGAGGTCGGACTTCATCCGCGCGACGGCGGCCTCCATCATGGGGCGCATCTGCTGGAACTTCTCGCGTTCGGCCTTGACCTTGGCGGCGATCTCATCGGGGCTGGGCGGCGGACCGGCCGGCGGGGCCGGCGCCTTCTCCCCGCCCGGCTCTTCCATCGCAAGCACCATGCCGCCCATGTCGTCCTTCCCGAAGACGATGCCCTGAAACTGGGCCGCCTGGAATTTCACCTTCGAGAAGTCCTTGAAGTAAGCGGTGCCCTTGACGCGCGTGCGGCCGTCCTCCAGGCGCTGGTACGAGACGTCCGACCAGGCGTCGATGCCCTCGGTACCGTCCATCACCTGTTTGACGAGCTGCTTGGACTGAAGCTCGGGGTCGGGCTTCTCGGCGTCCTGCCCGAACTGGAAGGCGGACATCCCGCCCATCGTGATCTCGAAGACCACCTTGCCCGAGCCGTCGGGGTTCAGGGTGAACTCCTGCTTGGTCTCGACGCAGCCGACGACCATCACGGCCGCCGCCGCCAGCACGGACGCCCCTGCCAGGATCTTGCGCATCGGCTTCTCCTCCTGAAACGAGACAACCCCTGTGGCACGGCCGGCTTGTCCGGCCGTGGTGCCATTCGTGCGCCGCCCACGGCCGGACAAGCCGGCCGTGCCACACTCGCGACTTGCGCGGGCCAAGTCAAAGGCCCGGGAAGATCGGGGTCGGAATGTTCGGCACGTCCCTGGGCATGGCCGGGAGCTTGCCGGGGAGACCCGGATCGGCCGGCTTCCTTGCCGGCGGCACCGCCGGTTTCTTCGCGGGCGTGTCAGCGGGCTTCTTCGGCGCCGGCTCGGAGGGCTTGGCGGGCGGCCGCGTCGTCCGGGGCTGTTCGAGGCCCAGCTTCGCCATCATCTCCTTCTCGCCCTTGCGGGCGACCTCGGCCTCGGCCGCGTAGTTGAACCGGGGGGTGAACGGGCCCAGGATGCGTGCCCAGCACTCGCCCTTGGCGCCGCCGAAGAACCGCTTCTCGATGGCGGCCTCGAACTGCCCGCCGGTCGAGCCCAGTCGCTAGCCCGCGAAGATCATCCGCGTCAGGATCGCGTTGTCGGCCATCACGGCGTCGAACGACTGCATGAGCTTCGTTCCGTCGATGCTGAACGACAGGACGGGGCCCTGCTGTTGGAGGCCGCGCACCTCGGTCGGGGTGCCCGGCGTGTTGAACGAGAGGTCGCACTTCAGGCCCGAGACCATCAGCGACATCGTGCCTCGCACCGCCTGGTACCTGGCTCGCTCTTCCTTCAGGCGCTTGGCGACCTCCTCGGCGGGAAGCTCGCGGCCCGGCCGCGGCCGGGTGTCGGCGGCGTCCTCGGGGCGGTGGAGGACCAGCATCATGCCGTTCCCGCCATCGCTGCCGAAACCGATCCCCGTGCGGCCGGCCTGGGGGTAGATCCTCACCTTCGAGAGGTCCCTGAAGTAAGCCGTGCCCTTGAGGTGGACGCGGTTCGCGCCGACGAGCTCGAAGGAAACGTCTTTCCATGCGTCGATGCCCGAGGACCGCTTGAGGATGTTGTAGACCACTTCCTTCATCTGCTCCTCGGGGGTCTTGGTCTCCTGCTCGGGGGCGGGTGAGGCGGCCGACGCGGCCGAGGCGCTGCTCTTGGCGGGGGTCGGGCGCTTGGGGCCGGTCCAGGGGGATTCGAGCGGGAAGGTCAGTTCGCCGACGATCTTGCCGGTGCCGTCGGGGTTCAGCGCGAGATCGGCCCTGCCTTCGAAGCAGCCGGCCGCCAGGGCGGATGCCGCGAGGACCGCCCCCACAACCCAGAGCGCGCGCATGGCTTTGCCTCCACAGTACCGAAAGTATAGACGTGCGTTGGTGCGGCGGCAAGCGATTTCGCCGGCGCACCCGCGAGTCCATCATTCAGCCGCGGCCGGCGTACCTGTTTATCGCGCGTGGCCGTGCCACCCGGCAATCAGCCATGACGCCAAACACGTACCGGCCGGCACGGCCGCGATTGTTGTGCGTCGCCGTACCGGCGACGGCTAAACGATGCCATGGCCCCGGGCGCGCTTCTTATCGAAAATGCTTTGCAATCGCCCCCCGCGGTTGTAGCATTGAGGCGGTTTCCTCATGCTGCGTCAGGAGGAGGGCGAGCGGTGTTGGCACTTCTCAGCGAAATCTACTGGGGCGCGGCCGTCTTCTTCACCGCCATTTTCGTCTGGCAACTGCTGGCCACCCTGTTCGGGCACGTGGGGGCGGCCGACCAGGCCGACGTCTCCGGGGCCGCCGACGCCACGGGCGCCCACGACGCCGTCGGCGCCCACGATGCGGGGGCCGGGCACGACGCCCAGGAGTCGAACGTCCATGCCGCCGACTCGGTCGCCAGCTTCAAGCTCCTGTCGATCCGCTCGGTGGTTGCGTTCGGCGTCCTCTTCGGCTGGGCGGGCGTCCTGTACCAGCGGGCCGAGACCCCCCAGAACTGGACCATGCTCTACAGCATCCTCTGGGGCCTCGTGGGCATGCTGATCGTCTCGAGCATCTTCTATTTCCTGCGGCGGATGACCGAAACCGGCACACCCCGCATCGAGACAAGTGTGGGCCAGCGCAGCACCGTTTACATGGACATCCCCGCGGGCGGGACGGGCAAAGTCCGGACCGTGGTCAGCAACACCGTCAGCTTCGTCAGTGCGCGAACGGCCTCCGGCGAAGCCCTGGCCGCCGGCACGCCGGTCGTGGTCAAGCGAGTCCTCGACTCCTCCACCGTCGAGGTCGAGAAGGTCCAACAGTAAGGGGGCAATCATGATCCTGTCTGCGATTCCAACGATGTCGTACGGCACGAACGAGGGGACCAGCGTCGCCACGATGTTCCTGTTCCTGCTGGCGGCGCTCGTGGCCGTCGTCGTGCTCGTGACCCTGGTCCGCCTGTACAAGCGGTGCCCGTCGAACAAGATCCTCGTGATCTACGGGAAGACCGGCCGCGGGGCCGCGCGGTGCGTCCACGGCGGGGCCGCCATGGTCTGGCCGGTGATCCAGGCCTGCCAATACCTCGACCTGGAGCCGTTCGTCGTGCCGGTGGACCTGAAGGCCGCGCTCTCGCAGGAGAATATCCGCGTGGCGGTGCCCACGACCGTGACGACGGCCATCTCGAACGAGCCGGGGATCATGGAGAACGCGGCCATCCGCCTCCTGGGCCTGACGCGCCAGCAGATCGCCAGCCAGGCCCAGGACATCATCATCGGCCAGATGCGTGCCGTCATCGCCACGATGAAGATCGAGGAGATCAACCGCGACCGCCAGGCATTCATGAAGAAGGTCAACGAGGCGGTGTCGGTGGAGCTCGAGAAGATCGGCCTGACGGTCATCAACGTCAACATCAAGGACATTGAGGACGAGTCGGGGTACATCCAGGCGATCGGCCGGCGGGCCGCCTCCGAGGCCATCAACCAGGCCGACATCGACGTGGCCGAGCAGGAGCGCCGCGGCAAGACGGGCGTGGCCGAGCGGAGCCGCGACCAGCAGGGCGCCGTGGCCGCCGCCAACGCCGAGGCCAACATTCGCGTGGCCTCGGCCGACCGCGACCGCCGATCCCAGGTGGCCGGGCTCGACGCCGAGGCCGTCAAGGCCGAGACCGAGGCCAACGCCAAGAAGGCCGCCTACCGCGCGGGCCAGAAGGTCGCTGAGGAAGAGGCCCGGTCCAAGGGCTCGTCGGCCGCCATGCAGGCCGACGGCTCCATCCGCGTCGCCGAGCAGCAGGCCCAGCGCGAGGCCGAAGAGGCCCGCGCCCTCCGCGAGCAGTCCCGCCTGAAGGCCGACGTCCTCGTCCCGGCCGAGACCAGCCGCAACCAGGTCGTCATCCAGTCCGACGCCGAGAAACAGATGAAGATGCTCATCGCCCAGGGCGAGGCCAACGCCATCCTCGTCAAGATGAAGGCCGAGGCCGAG
>JAPLML010000204.1 GCA_026387055.1 Planctomycetota bacterium
GTACCGCCCCGGCGGCGCGGGCGGCGGCATCACGGAGTTCCAGTTCCCCACCGGCAGGCGCATGGCCGCGCGGTAGGCGTCGATGTCGCCCTTGAATCGCCCGTACATCGCGCCGCGGAAGAGCCGCGCGCCGATCGGCAGGAGCTTCCCGCCGCTGATGTGCCCGAGCGTCCACCACGGGCACTGCGAGCGCCACTCAAGGAACTCTTCGAGATATCGCGATTCAGACTCGGTGGGCGGCCCGACGCTCCGCCAGCTGCCCACGCGCCGGCCCCACGCCGCCTCGGCGTCGCCGATGAGCACGTTGTTCTTCGACTCGACGTACTTCTGGAAGAGGACGAGGTCGTCGGTCCAGAACTGCGGCCACGGGCTGATGAAGGCCGCGTCGGCCTCGCTCTTCACCGAGCCGGTCAGCATCAGCAGGAAGGGATAGATCATCGTGACCCCGCCGACGGCCAGGACCGCGTAGATCGCGCCGTAGACCCAGCGGACCCGCCATGACCTCGCGCCGATGGGGCTGATGATGGGCATCGCTATCTCTCCGCCCCGCCCGCCGTGCGGAATTCCATCCGGCTGAGCCGCTGAAGCTGGACCACCGTGAAACCGATGAGCATCGCCCCCAGGACCCACGCCATCGCCGTCGCCGAGCCGAACCTCAGGTACGCGAACGCCTGCCAGAAAATGTGCAGGCCCACGACCTCGGTCTGCCCGTACGGCGTGTACGGCCCGCCGCCGGTCATCGCGAGGATGAACTCGCCCCCGGTCTTCATCGTGCCGATCATCGCCCCGATGAAGTTGATGACGATGAGGGCCCGGATGCCCGGCACCGCGATGTGGAACGTCTTGGCCCAGATGCCGGCGCCGTCGATGTCGGCCGCCTCGTACAGGTCCTCGGGGATCGTCTTCAGGGCCGCCAGATAGATAAGGCATCCCGGCCCCATCCCCGCCCAGATCGTGGGGATGAGGCAGAAGAGGAGCGCGAACTGCGGCGACTCGAGCCACGCCGTGTCCACCTCCGGCAGCGCGACGCCGGGCAGGAGGTTCAGCCCCGCGATGACCAGGTTGGCGAGCCTGTTGACCGTGCCGTAGCGGCCGTAGAACCCTTTCCAGAGGAAGATGACCACCACGCCCGTCAGCACCGCCGGCAGGTAGTAGATCGTGCGGAAGAGGATCTTGCCGCGCGGCACCTCCGTCAGGAGGAACGCCAGGGCGATCGGCGCCGCAAAGCCGAACAGCATATACATTAGTGAATATTGTATCGCCACCCAGACGGCGTGCCAGAACTCGTCGTCGTAGAGGACGTTGGCGAAGTTCGCCATGCCCACCCACTCGCTGAAGCCGCGGACGTTGTAGTCCTGGAACGCGATCACCGCCCCGCGCGCCAGGGGCCAGTAGTCCCACAGGGCGATGCTCCCGATCGCCGGCGCGAGAATGAGCCACGCCCACCGGTATCGCCAGAACTGCCAGCCGCGGCGGCCCTCCCCGGCGGCGGCACGCTCCGCCTTCGTGAACGAGCGGAACACCCACGCGAAGACCCCCGCGAAGATCGCCAGGATCGCCAGGGCCGCCGCCGTCGCCACCTGGCTGCGCACCCGCCGCTGCTCGGGCGTGAAGAGGTCGAGCATCTTCTCGTTCGAGCGGCGCACGCGCTCCCGCAGGATCTCGCGGATACGGTCCTTCGCGGCCGCCGCGTCGCCGCTCGCCATGGCGCGCCTCACGGCGCCGTCGGTGCGGATCTGGTCGATCGCCTTCGTGACGTAGGTATAGACCTGCTGGCAGTTGCGGCCGTACGGCTCCGGCACGCCGTACCGGAGGGCCGTCTCGGCCGCCTCCTCCCACCCCTTCGGCACCTGGCGGGTGTACTCGGGGTAGCCGGCGGCCTCCAGGAGCTTCGGCCGGACGAACCGGCCCATGCCGTTCTCGACGAGCGTCCGGGCCCGGATGAGGCGCCCCTCCGGCCCGTCGAAAAAGCGGATGTACTCCCAGGCGGCGGCGCGCTTCGCCGGGTCGGTCTCCAGGCCGGCGTACAGGCCGACCATGCGGGCGTTGAACTCGGCGCCCCGCCGGCCCGTCGGCCCGGCGGGCACGGGGCCGAAGCCGAACACCGCCGGGTCGTAGTTCCCGAAGAACCTCTGATCGAGATAGTTAAAGTTCATCCCGCACTTGATCTCGCCCGACGGCTGCGGCTCCCCCAGGTACACCACGCCGGTGAACCGCCCGTGCGGATTCTCGAACGGTTCGAGGAAGAGCCGCGCCACCTGGTAGTACGCCTCGACCGCCTCCTCGGTGTCGAAGGCGCAGCGCCACTCGCCGTTCTCATCCTCCACCACCACCCGCCCGCCGAGCGAGTAGAGGAACGAGAGGGTGCTCCAGCCGAGCTCCTCCATGGAGATCTCGAGCCCGTACCGGTTCTCCCTGGGGTTCGTGAGGCGGCGGGCCCACTCGAGCATCTCGTCCATCGTCTGCGGGACGCGGTCCGGCAGGCCCGCCTCGAAGAAAAGGTCGCGGCGGTAGAAGAGGGCGATGAAGTCCGGCCCCACGGGGAAGCACCACAGGTGCTGGTGCCGCGCGGCCGGCGCCTCGCCCCACTCCTTCAGGTATGGACAGGCGTCGCCGTACGGGCACACACGCCTCAGCACCGGCCAGCACTGGGCGGGAACGCGCTCGCGGATCTCCCGCTCGAAGGCCGGCCCCTTCTGGAGCCGCGCCAGGTACTCCTCGAGCTTCAGCAGGTGCCCGCCGGGGATCCGTACGCCCGCCAGCCCCTCGACGTACCGGTCCAGCGGGTAGAGGAACTTCTGGCGGATGAACGTATCGGACTGGCGGAAGTTCACGTAGAGCACGTCCGGCGCGATGTCGCCGGCGATCTGCATCAGCGGCAGGATGTCCTTCGTCTGCCGCCCGGGGATCACCAGGCCCGAGGTCGCGACCGGTTTGACGTGCGGGAAGCGCTCCTCGAACGCCTCGACGATCTTCCGCTCGGCCAGCGATTCGATGTCGTTCCGCGCGTACTCCGGAACCCCCCACGCCCGCAGCTCGATGGGCGGCTCGGCGGCCGGGGCGGCGCCGGCGAACACCGCCGCCGCGATCGCTGCCAGCCACGCCCCGGGTCGTGCGCGTCGAACCATTGGGCCTTGCTTCCTTGTCGTTCGTGTGCCGCGACTTGCCCGTACCTGTCTAGCGTGGGTGGCACGGTCACGCGCCGTTGCGTGACCGTGCATGCTACCCTATGTGGCC
>JAPLML010000058.1 GCA_026387055.1 Planctomycetota bacterium
AAGGTCTTCGACCTGGCGGCCAAGCTCAAGGACCCTGTCAACTTCAGCATCGGTCAGCCCGACTACGACGTGCCGGAGGCGTGCAAGGAGCGGGCCATCGAGGCCATCCGCACCGGCCACAACCGCTATACCCCCACGCAGGGCAACCAGGAGCTGCGCGAGGCCATCGCCGGCCGGCTCCGCGGCGAGTTCGGCAGGTTCGAGGGGCCCGTCCTCGTCACGAGCGGCACGTCGGGCGGGCTCCTGCTCGCGCTCCTGGCGACCCTCAACGCCGGCGACGAGGTCCTCATCCCCGACCCGTATTTCGTTATGTATAAGCATCTCGTGAACCTCCTGGGCGCGAGGCCCGTCTTCGTCGACACGTACCCGGACTTCCGCCTGCGCGCCGACCGCCTCGAGGCCGCCGTCACCGGGCGCACGCGCCTGCTCATCCTCAACAGCCCCACGAATCCCACGGGCGCCGTCTACACGCGCGGGGAGCTGGAGGCGGCGATCGCGGTCGCCCGCCGCCATGGCCTCCTCGTGATCTCCGACGAGATCTACAACGCGTTCGCCTACGACGGCCCGTCGCCGAGCGCCTGGCCGCTCTACGACCGCCTCATCCTCCTCCGCGGCTTCTCGAAGACCTGGGCGATGACCGGCTGGCGGCTCGGCTATGCCGTCGGCCCCGCCCACATCCTCCAGGCGATGACCACGCTTCAGCAGTACACGTTCGTGTGCGCCCCCGCGCCGTTCCAGGCGGCGGCGGTGACGGCCCTGGAGGTCGACGTCGCCGACCACATCGCCGACTACCGGTCCCGGCGCGACCTCGTTTACGAGGGCCTGCGCGAGCGGTTCCGCGTCGTGCGGCCGGGCGGGGCGTTCTACATCTTCCCCGAGGCGCCCGGCGGCTCCGGCACGGCGTTCGTCGCGCGCGTCATCGAGGCGGGCGTCCTCATCATTCCCGGCGGCGTCTTCAGCGAGCGCGACACGCACTTCCGCATCGCCTACCCGGCGAGCCGTGAGACGATTCGGCGCGGCATCGACGTCCTGAACCGCGTCGCCCGCGAGATGGGGGCGTGAAACCAATGCGAAATGCGGAATGCGAAATGAACGGCGAACGGTACAGGCCATCGCCATTTAGCCGCCCAGCTTGCTGGGCGCGGTTGATTGTGGGTGGCGGATTTCGCGGCGCGTTTCGCCGCCGCATCCGGAGACGGCCATGCACGTAACGCGGCGGGCTTTCCTCGGGGCGATGGGCGCGGCCGGGGCGGCGCTGGTCTTCGGCGGCCGCGGCGCGGCGGCGCGGGCGGCTGAAAAGCCCGACCTCCTCGTCGCCTTCGTCTCCGACACCCACCTGGCCATCGAGGGCCACGGCGACGCCTCGAAGCGGATGGCCGACATGGTTGCGGAGATCAACGCCTCGCCCGCCGAGATCGTCATCTGCCTCGGCGACCTCGTCGACACCGGCCCCAAGCACGAGCCCCAGTACGCCGAGTGGCTGAAGATCGCCAAGGGCCTCGCGCGGCCGTTCTACGCCGTCCCCGGCAACCACGATTCGGCGGAGTTCTTCAGGAAGTACGTGCGGCCCGAAACCGACTACGTGGTGGACCAGGGCGGCTACCGGTTCGTGCTCTTCCTCGACGTGGTGCCGCCGTCGCACGACGGGTCGGTGACGGCGGCGCAACTGGAGTGGGTCGCCGCCCGCGTCGACGAGGCGGCCAAGGCGGGCCGCCGCGTCATCCTCTGCGCCCACGTGGCGCGCCACCCGTGCCAGGCACCCGACACGCCGTGGTACGTCAAGACGCTCGAGAAGGAGTTTGCGGCGCTCCTGGAGGCGAAGCGCGGGACGATCCTCGCGATGCTCTCCGGGCACCTTCACTACGGCCCGCGCGGCTGGAATGACACGGCGGGCGTGTGCGAGGTCGTAGTGCCGTCGGCCTGCTGGAACTCGAAGAAGGACCTGAGCAAGGCGCCCGGGTTCGCGATGGCGGACGGGCGGCCGGGGTACGTCCTGGCCGCTTTCCGCGGCGACCGGCTGTCGCTCGCGTACAAGCCGATCGGCGCCGCCGCGATCGAGGTGCCCATTCCGGCGCCGGCGCGCTGACGGGTGCCCGGCGTGTGGTCTTTCACGTGCCACGGGTTGCTTGCCAACCCGCGTTGACCACAATCCTCTTTCCTTATGGCGTTCATCCTCTGTTCCTTCG
>JAPLML010000525.1 GCA_026387055.1 Planctomycetota bacterium
CGTCCTGGTGCACATCGAGCGTGTCTACAAGCGTTCGGACTTCGCAGCCCTGGGCATCGGCACGCTTCCCCTGTAGAGGAGAATGACGACGGTGGCGGGCGATCCCCTCAAACCGGTGACGGCCGGCGAACGGTTCAAGCCGACGGCGCGCGGCTGGAACCTGATTCTGGACCACGTTCGGCAGGGGCAGCCTAGCGGCCGCGGTCCCGTGCCCGACCTGGCGCTGCCGCAAGGGTGGGTCTACGTCAAGAACGACTCCGTCACCGACCTGGACCAGTACGCCGTCGCCGGCATCATGGGCATCCTCTTTACGCCTGCCGACGACCTCCTCCAATACCAGCACCAGCCCGTCCTCACGGTCCTGCCTGGCCCGCAGATCGCCCTGGACTCGGCGCTCGTCGGCAAGTACCGCGGGAAGTGGGTGGTGGCCCAGGAACCCATCGCGGCCGGGAAGGTCGGCCGGGCGCTCATCGTCGGCGTCACGCCCGCGCAAGTGTACGTCCGCGATGCGAACTGCCGGGCCGCCGACATCGGCACGGGCATCTTCGGCACGAACGTGCTGGTCGCGCAGCCCGGCGGCCACGCCGGCATCCTCTACAAGGAGGACGGGGCTGGCGCGGACAAGTGGGCGCTCCTCCAGATACCCGGCAACCGCGACGCCGTCCGCTTCGGCCAGGTGATCGCTGGCGGCGTGCGGAATGTCGAGGACGGAGAGTACGAGGGCTTCGACGACGAAGGCTACCACTGGATCTCCTGGGTGGTCGTGAACCCGTGCAGTGCGACCGGCTACAGCCCCGACACCGATGTCGAGCTCTACGTCAAGGTCTCCAAGTACCCCGACTCGGACCCCATCGGGTATCGGAGCATCGTGGATGGGAACGTCATCGCCTTCCTGCCGCTCGACGGCGCCGAGCAGGTGTACGTCTGGCCGGCGGGCCGGGAAGACCCGCCCGTGCCCAAGGACCCGGCCACGTACTTCGCGGGCATCATCGTGCCGGGGGCCGGTCAGAGCGGCGCGGTTCCCGAGGCGAGGGTGGTGGATTGATGGCTGAGTGGAAGTACATCCAGCAGCTTCTCGACGGCAAACGCTTCGACGTGAAGCACGACCGCCTGTGGGATGAGCCGCGCGGCGCCCTGGCCGAGCGGGCCAGCGCCCTGCATGAAGTCCTCGGCCACACCGATTCTACACCGGCGGCCGTCGTGGTACGTCACCCGATAGGCAAGATCGCGGTCTACCGGGATGCCTGTGCCGAGGTCTGCGAGCCGCCGGTCGGCGACCACCTGCACTGGGGCAAGGAGTGCACGCCCGACGAATGGACCTGGGACGGGTGGGCCTGCCAGAGGTATTGGAACGGCGGCACTCAGGTCTACGGCGACTTCCATTGCCTGGACATCTTCGATACCGCCGGGTTCCCCGACGGCTACTGGCGAGAGCCGTTTATCGCCGACATCGGCGGCTGGCACGGGCACGTCCTCAGTGAATCCTTCTGGTCGGACTTCCGGCAGTTCCTCGACACGCTGGTCTTCCTGGAGGCGCACCGCAGCCGGCCGACCGGCTCGCTCTGGACCCGGCACCACGAGACGGCCGATTGCCACTACCCCGCGGGCACCTGGGCGTCCGACCGTGCGGATTCCTGGTCGAGAGTGGGAGAGGCGACGTCGGACGATGACACCGGCAAGGTCGGCAGGTTCAGCCACGGCGATCACTACGGCGACGACAGTTTTGCGTTCCATCCCGACGTGGTGACCAGGAGCGAAATCGCCGTCGACCTGTCGGGCGTCTGGAACGTGAAGCACCTGGGCGGGGCGGCCTGCGCCCCGACCCGCATGGTCGTGTATTTCCGCTACCGCGGCGCTCAGGCGGGCCTGCGGAAGACTACCGGCAATTGCCACTTCCTCGTCGAGATGTCCGGCGACGGCGGGGCCACATACACGACGCTCTACGACATCACCGTCAGCCCGGGCGCGGTCTGGCACCAGCTCTCCGCGGAGACGACCGACGGCGACCTCTGGACGGCGAGCGCCCGGATTCGCCTCCTCCTGCTGGATGACTGGGACGCCGATACGCCCGCCTGGGGCGACCCCGGCCCGAACCTGGACGCCGAATACGATGCGACGGCCGAGGTGGACTTCCTGTCGCTGTTCTTCGAGTTCGCCTGGGAGTACCAGTCCTCGTTGGTCCAGTCGGCCAAGACGCAGGCGGCGCTCGCGCAGCCCGGCCTGTTCCAGCCGTAGGAGTCGGTCATGGCGATAGAGGTCAAACACGCGAAGGTTTCAACGAAGCCCGAAGGCGACGACCCGTCCCAGGTCCGCACGAGCGACTGGAATGCGGCGCACACCGTGACGGGTATGGCGGACGTCCTGGGCATCCTCGCGGCGCAGCGCCGGGCGGGCGCCACGGCCCCCGAGTCGTGGTACACGGGCCTGATGTGCCTCGGCGGCCTGACGACGTTGGCGATGACGGCCAACCGACTCTACGTTCACCCATTCCTGGTCGCCAAGGGCCAGACGGCCGACCGCATCGCCGTCTGCGTTACGGCGGCTGCCGCGGCGGGCAAGAAGGCCCGGTTCGGCATCTACAAGAACGCCAACGGTTATCCGGGTGACCTCGAGGCAGACCTGGGCGAGGTGACCGTCGACGCCACCGGCCTGCGTATGGTGACCATCAACAAGACGCTCGCGCCCGGCCTCTGGTGGCTGGCGGTCGTGGTCGAGGAGGCCGCCACCGTGCGGGCCCTCTATCACTACTACACGCTGGGCATCATCGGCTTCCCGGCGAGCGGCAGCACGCCCACCGTGTCGTACACCTCTCCGACCGGCTACTACATGGCCCACACCTACGGGGCCCTGCCCGCCTCCTTCGCCGCCTACGCCAGCGCTACGGAGATCACCGCGTCAGCCTGCCCGGCGGTGTTCCTGCGATTCTCATCTTGACCCATGCTTGGCGCTGCCGGTTCCACCGAACCCAATCCGTCAGCGTTCGGCAGTGCCTTCTAGACGACGTTGACCCTGAAGTCGCCAAGACTCGGCTGGCCGGCCGACGAGGCCGGGGTCGTCAGGGCGCTGGCGCAGCGGAGGGCGCCCAGATGCTTGCCCGTCACGCCGAACCTCTTGCCGCCGTTGTCGCCATCCACTTGGCCGATGGCGATGCGACCGAGGTTCGCGGCCGCGATGTTGCTCCGCGCCACGGCGAACTCCTCGCCCCGGATGCCGTTGATCGTCACCGCCTTGATCGCCGCCAGGGCCAGCACGTCGAAGTCGATGTCCGGATCAGGCATGTCGGCTCGCCCGTCGCCGTCCGAGTCCCGGGTCTGGCCGACCCCCGCGAACACGTCCGAGTCGCGGATCGCCCCCGCCGTGAGGCTGCCGATCGTGCCGGCTGACTCCATGGATGAAGCGTCGATCCACCTGCGTACGGACATGTAGCCCAAGGCCATGGCCAGGGACTTCGGTGTGGCGGCCTGGGTCAGCGTCAGGGCCGCACCGACGACACTGTCGCCCACCCGAATACTCCGGATGGCCGGCATCGACCAGGTGCCCGACAGGTTGCCGATGGTCGAGAGGCTGCCGATGGTGCTGGCGAAGTCGCCCGTGAAGTCGTCTCCCACCGAGCCGAGGCGAAGCGTGCCGACACTGCCGCCGACATCCCACGCCGCACTGGCCAGCTTCCCGCTGATCCACGCGTAGCTGACCGCCGCACGGCGGGCGGGCAGGTCGCCCGTCAGGCTCAGGCCGGCCTCGAAGTCGCCCGCGATCCGCGTGATCTTGCCCTTCGCGTAGATCGTCCGGCCCAGAACCATCAGCGTATTCAGGCCAGGCGCCTGGATACTATCGGCCACGCCATCCGTGTTCAGCCACCGGGCGGCGCGGAGGGAACTGATCGCCAGGCCGCCCGTGTCGATGGAACAATCGTCCACATCGCGGAAGGTCATCCACAATTGCGGCGGCCGAACAGGGGGTCGAATCGGTCATGATACCCCGCAATATGCCGCGCCAACCGTTGAATCTCGGCCGTATTCACGATCGTGCCCTCCAGGATTCGACCGAGGAGATCTCCTGGAAGGGATATCGTCAACTTGGGTTGCGCTCCTTTTGTCAATCTTGGACCGTGGCATCATGGATCTTGGACTGTACAATTAAAAGCTGTTTCATAACCCCGGAGTTTGCCGATGAAGGTAACAGTTCCCCATCCAATAAGGAGGCCACCCGATGGCCAAGGAACTGTTGCCCGACGCCCTCTGGGCCGAGGTCGCTCCGCTTCTGCCTCCGCATCCGCCCCAGACCAAAGGCGGGCGTCCGTGGTGCGACGACCGGGCGGCCCTGCGCGGGGTGATCTTCGTCCTGCGCAGCGGCATCACCTGGCAGATGCTGCCCACCGATGCCTTCGGCGTCAGCGGCTCGACCTGCTGGCGTCGCTTTGCCGCCTGGTCCGCCGCCGGCCTCTGGCCGGAGGTCCACCATCGACTGTTGAACCGTCTGGGCCGTTTGGGCCAAGTGGACCTCTCCAAGGCGGTGATCGACTCGGCATCCGTGCGGGCGCTTTTTGGGGGCCGCACACCGGTCCCAGCCCGGTAGATCGAGCCAAGAATGGCTGCAAACGGCACCTCATCACCGATGCCAAGGGGCTGCCGTTGCTGGTCCAGACCACCCCAGCCAACGTCCGCGACGATGTGCCGGCTCTCCAGATGGTGGGGCGACTGCCTGCCATTCAAGGGCCGCGCGGCCGTCCGCGACGCAAGCCCGGAAGCCTCTTCGGTGATCGGGGCTACGGCTTTCCCTGGCTCATCGTCCAAGTGGTGGCGCTGGGCATTGCCAGTTTTCTGGCACCGCGTGGCCAAGAACACGGGAGTGGTCTGGGACGGGTGCGGTACGTGGTGGAGCAGACCTTGGCCGCCTTTGGCCAGTTCCGCCGCATCAAGTTCTGCTACGAACGCGAAGGCGTCCATTTTCAAGCCTTCCACGATCTTGCTGCCGTTTCCATCTGCTTCAACCGCCTCCGGCAAGTGACCGGAGGGTTGTGAAACAGCTTCTTAGCCGCAGGCGTGTAACGATACTGGTTCCCGCTGACGAGCGTCAGCACGCCATGAGCCGGCTGGGTGGTGATGGCCGCTACCAGATTGGCCGAGGCCGTCTCTACGTCCGTGCCCGCCAGGGTGATGCTGACCGAGCCGTCCTCGCCGACGGTTACCGACTGCGCCGTTGCCACCGGCTTCGTGTTCACCGCCGCGACCGTGATACTGACGGTGGCCGGGTCGCTGGTCAACGCCGGGCTGGTCCCGACGCCCGCCGGGTCCCCGTTGTCCCGGACCGTGAACGTGAAGCTGTCGGACCCGTTGTAGTTCACCGCCGGCGTATAGCGGTACTGGTTCCCGCTGATGAGTGCCAGCGTGCCGTGGGCCGGCTGGGTGCCGATGGCCGCCACCAGGCTCGCGGCCGCCGTCTCCAGGTCCGTTCCCGCCAACGTGATGGCAACCGAGCAGTCCTCAGCGACCGTCACCGATAGCGCCGTCGCCACCAGCCGGTCGTTCACCGGCGTGACCGTGATAGACACCGCGCCGGTCGCCTGACCACCCCGACCATCGCTCACGGTGTAATAGAAGTAATCTGACTGACGGGCGAGGAGGCGCTGTCGCGCTTCGCGCAGGGACCGCCAGCGGAGCCGATACGGGCGTCAGACCGCTCGGGGTCGTTCTGACACATCGCCAGGGTGAGGTCGGCGGTCGGCGCGATTCGGCGGAATCAGCCCTCTTGCGGCCCGTTCCTGAGGTATAATACGGCATCAAGGGCGTGGGCATGGGCGGCATCTCGCAAGATCCTGGGCCCCGGTCCGACAGTCCTCTGAGTTTGGGGCTGCCTCATGTTGGGGGAAGACTGGCGAGGAAGTGGCAATGTGGCATCCCATACGTGGAAGATTGATGTACACACTCAGATTCGTGTTGGTGCTTCTGGTAGTCGGCGGGTGCGGAGCTGGTCACACCGCGACCGCGGCCACCTACCATGTTGCTGACCCGAAGGGCCCGGATGGGGTCGCGGGAACTGCAGATGACGCCGATGCCAAAGACTCCTATCCGGGCATGCTGGACAAGCCGTTCGCCACGCTCGCCAAGGCGTGTTCGGTTGTCGCGCCAGGGGACACGGTTAAGATCCGTGGCGGAGTCTATAGACAGATTTTGCGGCCACAGAGTTCAGGAACCGTTGAAAGCCCTATTACGTTCCAGGCGTACCCCGGCGAAACGGTGACCATTCGGGACGTGCCCGCCATACACGGTTTAACGCAGGACGAGACCGACCTCGACCACGATGGAGACAGTATCGGCATTTATATGTACGGTCGGTCCTATATCACCCTAGTGGGACTGACGGTGACACACGTTGGGACCTGGGCCAGAATTGTCTATTCGGATCACATTGTCATCCGGGGTTGCAACCTCTCCAACGCTACGGGCGGCGGCGGCCCCCGTGGCGGCATCCGATTTGGACACTCCGACGACAACATTATTACCGGCAACACCATCAGCGGTGGCTCCGACAACATTGGCTTGATTCACTCCGATAGGAACCTGGTTGAGGGCAATAGCATTACCAGTGGCCGTCATACTCTCTGGACCATTCATGCCGGGAACTTCAACATCATCAGGAACAACTACTTCTACAACGCAATCCAGAAGATCGGCGAGATTTTCGATGCTGATGTTGACCTGCCGATTGCATATGATGCCACCAAGCACAATTTGGTCGAACATAACATCTTTGCATATACACCACCCGCCCTTGGAGGCAACCCCTACAGTGGAATCCAGTATGCGGGTCAGAATGGCATAATAAGGAACAATGTATTCTATGATTGCCATGGTATTGGCCTCCAGATGTGCACCTACAGCGAGGAGGCTTTGTGGAATACCCATAACCGCGTATTCCACAACACTTTCTACAACAACACGGGCGGCGGAATTGAAACTGGTACTGCGGCGGATCCCCCTTGGTATTCTGGGTATAACTTCATAGATAATATATTCAAGAACAACATTGTGTACAAGAACGAACCACAACCCGAGGCTTGGATGGACAACAAGTTGGGTGGATCACAGATCACCCATCGTTTGGGACAAGGGTTCGTATTCACCAACAACAACATCCTCGGCGACTCTCCGGGGGAGGATGATGTTATATTCATCCCCATCAGCCCACGTTGGTACAGTCTGGCGGATGCCGAAACCGTTTGCCCGTTATTGTATGTAAACAATATGGAGGTGGACCCGAAATTTGTAGACGCAGACACTTACGATTTCCATCTCGATGCAGGCAGCCGCATGATCGACGCCGGGGCTTGGCTCACCCAGGCGGTCGGCACTGGTAGTGGCACAGTCTTGCCCGTGCTGGACGCGACGTACTTCTTTGACGGTTTCGGAATGACGGACGAGAACGGGGGTCCCCTTCCCGGTGACCTGATCCAACTGAAGGGGGACACGCGAACCACTCGCGTCCTGGCCATCGATTACGCCGCCAACACGCTGACGCTGGACCAGGCGCTGACGTGGGCGGACGGCCAGGGTGTGGCCCTCCGCTACTCCGGAAGCAGGCCGGACATCGGCGCGTACGAGTATGCGAATGAATCTCCCACAGGCATCAACCTCTCCGACACGACGGTGGCTGAGAACCAGCCGGTGGGGGCGGCGGTGGGGACCCTCTCGACGGTCGATCCGGATGCGGGGGACACCTTCACGTATGCGCTGGTTCCTGGGACGGGCAGCATGGACAACGCCTCGTTCACCATCACGGGCAACACGCTCCAGACGGCGGCGGTCTTCGACTACGAGGCGAAGAGCTCCTACAGCATCCGGGTCCGTTCGACGGACGCGGGGGGCCTCTGGACGGAGAAGGCGTTTGCGATCACGGTGACGGACGTGAACGAGGCGCCGGTGATCTCCAACCAGGCGTTCAGCGTTCCGGAGAACTGCCCGAACGGGGCGGTGGTAGGGACGGTGCTGGCGAGCGACCCGGACGCGGGGCAGACGCTGGTCTACGCCATCGCGGCGGGCAACACAGATGATGCGTTTGCGATCGACGCCGCGACGGGCCAGCTCACGGTGGCGAACGCTTCGGCCCTGGACGCTGAGACAACGCCCACGTTCAGCCTGACGGTGCAGGTGACGGATAACGGGACGCCGGCCCTTGCGGCAACCGCGACGGTGACGGTTGCGGTCAAGGAGCACCTCACGGTAACCGGTGTGATGCTCAACGGCCGCGCGGGCCGCAGCGCGAGCGCCATCGAGCCGAGCGGCCTGGGCGCGCAGAGCCTCCAGGTGACGTTCAGCAGAACCGCCACGTTCGGTCCGGAGGCCGTCCTGGTGCAGACCGTGGCGTTCACGGGCAACGCCGAGACGGTGACGGGCACGCTCATGCCTGCAAGTCTGGCGGGGTCGGGGACGAGCGTGATGACGTTGGCGCTGGCGCCGGGGTCGGTGGTCGACACGTGGGTGAAGGTGACCTTGCGGGGCGATGGCACGGTGCACGGCGTTTCGGGCCAGGCGCTGGACGGCGAGTCGAAGGGCGGCAGCGGGCGGAGCTACGTCTACGATGCCTCGCTGGACCTTCCGACCGGCAATGGCAGCCCGGGCGGCGATGCGGTCTTCTACGTGGGCAGTCTGCGCGGGGATTTCAGCGGGGACGGCCTGGTCCGTGACGAGGACTTCGAGGGCTTCTTTGGGGCCTGGGAGGCCGGCAGGCCGGAGGCGGACTTCTGCGGCGTGGGGTTTGGCGAAAGCCAACCCGACGGCCAAGTCAGCCCGTCGGATATTGACGGATTCCTCTCGGCGTACAACCGTGCCGTGGCTGAAGGGCGGCACCTCGATTCGTTGCCGGACCCCGGCCCTCTGGCCCAAGGGGTGCCGGGACCGCTGGCGACCGGCAGCCCTGAGCCGGTGGCGCCGGCGCCGGAAGATCCCTTTGCGGCCTCTGCGGCGGAAGCGGATGTGTTGGGCGTTGTGCCGGAGATCTCCTTTGCCGAGGCCCCCGGTGCGGCGCCGGGCGGAGCGACTCCCGACGAGACTCCGCAGCAGATTCTACTGCCGGCCTCCGTGGCGGCGGGCGGCGGCGAGCCGGTCCAGACCGCGGACTGGCTGGTCGCGAGTGACGTTCCGCTGGCCTTTGGCGCCGCCGATGAACTCGCGCCGCTGAGTCCAGACCCGGTTCTGGCGCCCGATGGCGGCCTGGACCTCCTCGGACTGTCGGCGCCGGTGTTGTGATACTCACGGGCGCGCCTTGCCGCGCGTGATGGCCTGGTACTTGAAGACGTCCCACCACTGCCGGCTGCTGGGCTCGGCGGGCTTGACGAACGGCAGGGGGCGGTTGAGGTACGGGTCGAGCGGCACGTACCACCCCTTCTGCACGTCCTGCCACACGTCCTCCACGTTGACGTTGATGATGTCCGGCGCCTGTCCGGCCGCCAGTTGCGTCACCAGCCACTCGCGCACGGCGGGCACGCCCACGAACTCCACGTAGGTGTCGGGGAACAGGGCCTCGAATTTCTCGGCCACGTGGGTGAGGCCTTCGAGGGGTTTGCCGACGTTGTTCGGCATCGTGCCGGGCAGGTACAACGCCGGCGCGACGCGCAGGTGATACGGGCGGCGGGCCTTGTCGGCCTGGCTGGCCTTGGGGCGGTCGCCGAGCCTGCCCCCGCCGGCCCTCTCCTCGGCCGATGGCCAGAGCGCCCACGCCGACAGGCCCAGGATGATGACGAGCAGGATGTGCTTGGGTCTGACCACTTGCCCCTCGCCGCCGCATCGGCGGGCACGCCCGGACACCGCCGCTCGAAATGTGCCATCCCGCCGCCGCCGCGACAAAGGCTTTCCCCCGTCTTGGCGTCATCTTTGGGTAGCGGGGGCATTATTCGAAGAGGCGCGTGGATCGAATTGCCGGGCGGGCGGGGCTGACGCGGCTGTGCCTAGGCCAGGGGAGGAAAGGAATCTTGTGTTACATCCGAGAGGAGGTGGTCGCGTATGAGGAATCGCGGCGGGGTGTCGTTAGCGCCGTAACCCGCCAGACAATCGAATATGCCCCACCTCAAACTCCCCCGGTTACGGAGCAAGTCCCGCTGAGGGAGTTGCTTCTCAATTTGAGGTGCGCCAGCCGAAAGGTGGCGTTGTCGCGCCTGCGCATTAGAAGCCAAAGGGAGGGCGGGAGTATGTTAGAGCCCGATATACGATGTAGGAACCGACTGCGAAAACGAGAAGGCCCATTACTGTGATAACGAAAAGGTCTGATAGGCCACGACGGCCGTGGCGGCAATAAGCAATAATATCAATAAGTATAAGCCCACTGCCCAAAATGCAGCAAATCATGCCTACCCAGGAGGGGGACGGACGGTCACTGGAAAACTGGTTTTCTGGCCTTTGGAGTTTGCGCGAGTATTCAAGCCGAGACACTGAGGGCTGGCCTTCGAGCACACCCTCGATGTTGATATCGGTGTTCTCGTCGCCTGCGTAGATCAATTGAATAATCGCACCGTCGCTTTGCTCGAGGATGTCCCAGTTGAGCGGGACCCTACCCTCGGCGAGTTTGGTTGAGTCGAGTCGAAGGTTGACC
>JAPLML010000280.1 GCA_026387055.1 Planctomycetota bacterium
GGACGCCGCGGTACGGCACGCGCCCCTCCACGCCCTCGGGCACGAGCTTGTCGCCGCGCCGGCGCTCCGTCTCCTGGGCGTAGCGGGCGGCCGACCCTTCGACCAGCGCCCCGAGCGACCCCATGCCGCGGTAGGCCTTGAACGTGCGGCCCTTGTAGATGATGAGGTCGCCGGGGGCCTCTTCGAGCCCCGCGAGCAAGCTGCCGAGCATGACGCTCGACGCCCCCGCCCCCAGGGCCTTGGTGATGTCGCCGCTGTGGCGGACACCCCCGTCGGCGATGACCGGGATGCCGTAGCGGTCGGCCTCGGCGGCACACGCGGCCACGGCGCTGATCTGCGGGACGCCCACGCCGCTGACCACGCGCGTCGTGCAGATCGAGCCCGGCCCGATGCCCACCTTCACGCCGTCCACGCCCGCCTTCGCGAGGTCGGCGACCGCCTCAGCGGTGGCCACGTTCCCGGCCACGATCTGGATGTCGTGTTGCTTCCGCAGGCGCTTGACCATGGCGATGACGTTGGCCGAGTGGCCGTGGGCCGTGTCGACCACCAGCAGGTCGACGTCCTTGGCGATGAGCCGCCGGGCCCGCTCGTCGTCCTGCACGCCGACGGCCGCCCCGACGCGCAGGCGCCCGCGCGGATCGCGGCAGGCGTGCGGGAACTTGTGGAGCTTCTCGATATCTTTAATCGTTATCAGGCCGACCAGCCGCCCCTTCTTGTCCACCAGCGGCAGCTTCTCCACTTTGTTCTTCAGGAGGATCCGCTCGGCCTCTTCCAGGGTCGTCGACGCCGCCGCCGTGATGAGCTTCCCGCGGGTCATCACGTCGGCGATCGCCACCGTCGGCTTCTCGAGGAACTTCAGATCCCGCCGCGTCAGGATGCCCACCAGGCGGCCCTTCTCGGTGATCGGGATGCCGGAGATGTTGTGCTCTTCCATCACCCGCTGGGCCGTGGCGACGCGCTCGTGCGGGCCGAGCGTCACCGGGTCGGGAATGACGCCGTTGGCGCTGCGCTTGACCTTCTCGACCTCGCGGCACTGGTCCTCGATCGAGAGGTTCTTGTGGATGATGCCGATGCCGCCTTCCTGCGCCAGCGCGATCGCCAGCAAGGCCTCGGTCACCGTGTCCATCGCCGCCGAGACGATCGGGATGTGGATGCGGATGCCGCGCGTCAGGCGCGTCGAGGTGTCAACCTCGGCCGGCATCACTTGGCTGTATCCGGGAACCAGCAGGACGTCGTCGAACGTGATTCCTTCGCCGATGAGGCGGTCCGTCATGGGCATGGGCGTCGGGCCTCCCGCGGCCAGTGGGTTCTAACTGCCTTCGGCAGAAACGTGGTGGCGCCTGCGTGCCCCCCTCTCCCCTCGCGGGAGAGGGGCCGGCTTCGCCACCCTCTGCCATCCGTACGTGTCTATCGTATCCCGGCAGGTGTGGCACGGCCGGCTTGTCCGGCCGTGGTGACTGTAGCCGGAGTTCTGCCACGGCCGGACAGTCCGGCCGTGCCACCCCCGCTATCGGGACAGGCCGCTCAGGCCTTTCCGAGGATCGCCTTCGCCCGCCGACAGACGGCTTCCCAATCCAGGCCGATGAACTTCAGCACGTCATCGGCCGTCTTGCCCGACTTCGGCATCCGCTCGGGCGTCATCGTGAAGACGCGGAGGTTGCCGCGGCGTCCGGCCGCCTCGGCCACCGCGCTCCCGAGCGCGCCCGCGTAGTTGTCCTCAAGCACCAGGAGCGTGGACCCGGCCTTCGCGCCGAGGGTCTCCAGAAAATCGTCGGCCAGCGGCAGGCTGTACGCATCGACCAGGCCGCACACGACGCCTGCCTTCCTGAGCGCTTCGATCGCTTGGCGCGCCTCGTGGACCATGTACCCCCATGCCACGATCGTCAGGTCCTTGCCCTGCGCGAGTACCTTCTCGCCGATGAGATGGAAGACTTCCTCGGGCTTGTAGAGGAAGGGCGTCTCGGGCCGAAGCGTCCGCATGTAGACCAGCCCGTCGTAATTCGCCATCAGGCAGGCGAGCTTGTAGGTGCTGACGGCGTCGCACGGGTTAAGCACGACGGCCCCGGGGTGGCCCTTCGGCGTGCGGACGCTGGAGAGGGCGCGGAAGTAGGCCGTGTCGACCACGCCCATCTGGCTCGGCCCGTCGGCGCCCAGGCTGACCCCCGAGTGGCTGCCGACGAGCTTCACGTTCGCGCAGGAGTTGGCGGCCATCTCGATCTGGTCGTAGGCCCGCACGAGAAACTTGGCGAAGGTGTTGGCGAACGGAATCTTGCCCCCCGCCGCCAGCCCGGCCGCGACCGACGCCATGTTCTGCTCGGCGATGCGGCACTCGAAGTAGCGGTCCGGGAACTCCTTCGCGAAAATCTCCGCGAACGTCGAGTTCGAGACGTCGGCGTCGAGGGCCACGATCCGCTTCGACGCCCGCCCCAGCGCCCGCAGGGCGAGGCCGTACGCCTGCCGCGTGGCCAGTTTCCCCTTCTGGAGGGTAGCGCCGAACTTGGTGCCCTCGGCCAGCTTCACGAAGTCGGGATCGGGCATCGCGATGACGCCGCGGTCGGCCCTGGGAATCTCGCCCTTCGGCAGCGGCGGACACAGCGCCATGTCGGGTTTCCCGGCCGGAAGCGCGAGCTCGGCGTACGCCGCCTCGGCCTCCTGCGCCGTCAGGGGCTTGCCGTGGCAGCCGACCTTCTGAAGGGCGGAGACGCCCCAGCCCTTGACGGTGTTGGCAAGGACGACGACGGGCTTGCCGTCGGGCGGCGCGGCCGAGAGGGCCTTCGAGATCGCCTCGGGGTCGTGCCCGTTGATGGTGATCGGATGGAGGCCGTACGCCTCGACCTTCTTCGCCAGGACCTCGGCGCTCTGCTGCCGGCTGACGTAATCGCTCTGGCCCATCTTGTTGCAGTTGATGATCACGCGGACGTTGGTCAGCTTGCGGTCGGCCAGGAAGTCCATGGCCTCCCAGACCTGCCCCTCGCGGACCTCGGCGTCGCCGCAGATCACGTAGATCGTCTTGTCGATACCATCGAGGCGGGCGGCCAGGGCCAGTCCCGCCGCCACGCTGACCCCCTGCCCCAGCGACCCGGTGGCGGCGTCGAAGAACGGGAAGCCGATGGCGGGGTTCGGGTGGCCGTCCAGCACGCTCGTGATCTCGCGCAGGGTCCAGAGGTCGTCGATCGAGAGCTTGCGGCCCTTCGCCGGGTCCGTGCCCACCACGCCGGCGACGTCGGCGTAGGCGGCGTAGATGACCGGCACGGCGTGGCCCACCGAGAGCACCAGCCGGTCGCTCAGCGGATTCCACGGGTTGGCCGGATCGTACCGCATCTGGTGATACAGGAGGACGGCGGTGATGTGGGCCAGGGCGCAGCCGGAGCTCGGGTGCCCGGACCCGGCGGCCGTGGTCATTCGGACGACACGGCGGCACAGTTCGATGGCTTTATAGTTGATGGCCTCGGCGAAACTCATCCTCGTCTCCTTGTCCGTCCGGGGATGCGAAACGTCCCCCCCCAAACACGCCGGGCAAACCCCGGCGATTGCAGAGGTTTGCCCGCACCTGTCCCTAAATCCGCCGGTATCTTACTCTAAAACCTCCCGCCCGGAGGGTCAACAGAAATCCGCGCCTCCCGCGTAACCTCTTGGTTACGGGTGGCTTCGATAACCCGGGTGGCACGGCCACGCGCTTCTGCGTGGCCGTGCATCTCGGCCGGTCAGAGTGCACGGCCACGCAACGGCGCGTGGCCGTGCCACCCGAAGGGATTGCAGCACCCCGTTTAATGGGGAGCCGCAGGTCGAAGAGTCGCGGTGGCGACCGACCGCGAAGGAATTGCGGATTGCGGATTGAACAGCGAAAGGCGTGTGCCACGGCCGGTCTTGCCCGGCCGTACTTCCCCCCGCGAGTCGGGTGCTAGGAGTCCCGCGGCGGAGCGACGCGTTCCAGGCAGGCCAGGAGGGCCGGGATATCGCTCTCGGCGGCTTTCCACACTTCCTGGCGGTTGACGCCTTCATAGTGGTGGATCATCTTGTCCCGCATCCGGGCGATGTCGTCCCAGGGAACGGACGGATGGGCCGCCTTGTAGACTCCCGAGAGACGCTTCGTGGCCTCGCCGATGACAAGAAGCTGGTGGATGATCGCCGACTGCGTCTTCAAGTCCTCAAGAAACGCCGCGTAGTCCATGCCCTGTTTGAACTGGAGAATCAGGCGCGCGGCAAGCATGATATCAAGAACCCATGCTTTGTCGCGGTCAGCCGGCATAGAGGGTCTCCGCGGACTCCAGGATCGAACGCCGCCGTATCCAGTTGGGGCTTTCCTCGAGGGCCTTTCGGCTCACCAGGTCCACTTCCCGGCCGAGCAGCTTGACCAGTTCGTTCTCCATGTGGAAATGGTCGAACAGGCTCCAATCTGCGTCGGGGGCAAACGTGACAAGGATATCGATGTCGCTGTCGGACCGCAGGTCCCCCCGCATGGCCGACCCGAAAAGGGCCAACTCCTTGATCTTCCAGCGGCGGCAGAATTCCGCCAGCGCCTCGGCCGGGATCTCGATGCCGCCGCAAACCATCGTAGGCCTCCCACCACCATCCAGGACGTTCGAGATTCTACCCCTGCCCCGTGGTACCTTCAAGTCCTGATGCCGCGGCGTGTGCCACGGTCGGCCTTGCCCGGCCGTGCGCACGGACCAAGCCCTCAGCCCCCAACCAACCCCTCTATGACCTTGACATCGTCGTCCGAAAGGCCATACAGGCGGTATACTCGGGCGTTGAGTTCGCCCGTCAGGTCACGGATCTGACGGTCGAGACCCGCCAGGCGGTTGATCTCGGCCGTCAGGTATGTGTCCCACCGGCCGCGCTCCGGCGGTGTGAACTTACGCTTGGCAAAGGCCTCCATGTGGTCAATAAGTTGGCCGAGCGGCAGGGCGCCGAAGTCAGCCAGTTTGCCGGGCAACTTGGCTGGCAGCGGAGATGTCGCCACCAATTCGGGCGGGGCGAGGTCCACTACGAACCGGCGACGAACGCCGCCGAGGATACCGAGACGATCCGCATGCAAGTCGGCCAGACGCCGGGCCAGGTCAGCCACAGGCTTCTGGTCATTGGTCTTGGGAATCGGCAGAGGCGCGATGAACTGCTTGTTGGCCTCAAAATAGTCGCGGTCCTTGGGCTTTGCAGTCTTCCTGAAACAGCAGTCAGTCGCATGCGAATTCAGAATACCGAGTATGTACCACAAGCCGTAAGCGCCGTCGGGCCTCTCGATTACTCCATTGACCCTCACATTGTTGAAGTATAGTTCCCCCTGCGGATCAATGAAGGCGCAGAGCCTGCTGACAGTCTCCGGGACGCCGATCTTGGGAAGGTGCTGCTTGTCGATGTTCTGATGCCTTCCGAATCGCCACCATTGATCGTCATCGAACTTGCCGGATTCTCTCGCCCGAAGTGCTTTCTCGTTCTTGAGGAGGTAAGCCCAGCACCTCTTGAACCTCTTGGCCATCTCCTTCTCGGTTAGTAGCCTGCACTCCTTGGCAGTTACCAGATAGGGGAAAATCAGGCACTTGTCCGTGATGGGGGAGCAGAAGGGAACGGCATCCTCGCCCGAAACCAGGGGCTTCATAATGTCGTCTTCAATCTCGACCTCGCGGTTGAGCGCCTTGGAGAAGTAGCGTCCCGGTGCAATTCGTATCAGGTGGTAAACAGCGTCGGCACTGGTTATCAGCCCCTGGAAAATCTGCTCGGTGGCATCCTCAAGGACGATGCCGGCCTGGCGCATCTTGTCCAGAATCTTGGCCTCGGCGGTTTCAAGCAGCGCCCAGGCCCCGGTGCTCAGACCCGCGTAAGGCACTCTGTGAAACGTCAGGTCTGGGAGTTGCGCACTGCTCGCATCGGCGACCTCGATCGCCTCGTGCGGCCGCGCGCGGAAAAACTGCAGGGCCGTATAGGTGGTGGCGTCCTCGAAGACCTGGTGGCTCTTGAAGTCAACGAAGCGTTCGAGGGAGCGCGTCTGCGCGATGATCTCGCGCAGGCCGGCGCCGTACTCATTGAACAGCCACAAACTCGGAGCGATAAACCCCATGCGCCCGTCGGCTCTCAGCAACCCCAGGCCGCGTTCAATGAAGGGCAGGTACATGTCGAAATTGCCCGTCTGGGCCGAGCGATAGCGTTTGAGAAGAAACGCGGCGACGCGCGGCTCGCGCTTGCGGAAGTTCTGCAACTTCACATAGGGCGGATTGCTGATGACGCAGTCGAACCCCCCTTCGGCAAAGACGGGGGCAAAGCGCTCTTCCCACTTGAAGGCCAGCGGGTCGGCGGCCGGATCGTCCACAATGCTGTTGCCGCACTGAATGTTCTGCGAGAGATCGGCGAGGCTCTTGCCACGCTCGGCCGTGCGAATCCAGAGGGCCAGACGGGTGATCTCAACGGCCTCCGGGGACCGGTCGACGCCGAAAAGGTTGCCGCGCAGAATCCACCCGTCGACCTCCTGGCGCAGCTTTTCGTCGCCGTGCCCCTGGTGCATGAAAAGGGCGGTAAGCACCTCGTCATAAACCACTTCGAGGTAATCGAACGCCTGGATCAGAAACGCGCCGCTGCCGCAGGCCGGGTCGCAAACCCGCAGGCGGCGCAGCACTTCCAGGCGTGCCTCTTGGTATTTCAGCCACACGGCCAACGTTTCGGGGGACGGTTCGGCCTGCGGGTCGACATTGAAGCCCCGCGCCAACTCGGCGAATCGCTCCTCCAGGCAGGCGCCGACGGTCTGCTCGACGATGTAGCGCGTGATGGGCGGGGGCGTGTAATAGATGCCCTGGCGCTTGCGCTTGCCGGAGACCTTCTTCGGGGGGGTCGTGTCCAAGGACTCCGGTGCGGACCGCAACGTTTCGAGGTCAGTGATGGACTGCTCAAAGAGGTGGCCGAGGACGTCCAGGTTGACCTCATCCCTGAAATCGTACCCGCCGACCTCCTTGAAGAAGTTCGTCCATTGATCGCCAAGTTGCAGGTTGTCTACGACTTCATCTTTCCCGAACAGACCGCCGTTGTATCGCGAGATGTCGAACTCCGGGTTGCCCGTGTCGATGCTACGGAAGAGGGCCAGGAAGTTCTGCCAACGCGGGTTAGTGACCTTGGTGAAGGGAGGAATCTCGGACCAAGCCTTCTCGATCGATTTGCCCGGGAGGAGGCCGCGATCCTCGCAGAACGCCACGAATACGATGCGGTCGAGAATCATCTGGGCGACGTGGATAGCCGAGTCCACCGAAAGATTGTGGGGCGGCTTTCGCAGGTGATGAATCAGGGACACACGGTTCTCGTGATAGGCACGGTAGAACTCGTGGCCGACTTCACGCTGGCGGCTGTCGGTCTTCTCGAGAAGGTCCTCCGCGAGGGGCTTCTGCCCTTTCAGCAAAGGCAGAAAAGCACCGCGCCCGAAGACCGCGTGGAACTCCCGGAATCGCTGGCGGTCGCGAAGTTCGTGAAGCGTGAACAGTTCAAAGCGGCGGGTTGTGTGCGTTCGGTGGTAGAGCCGGAAGCTCACGTAGTTGCAGACAATACCCCAGGGACACTGCGGCACCGCGTTGAGGTAATCCCAACACTGCTGCACGGCGGTGCGACCGTTGAACCTGTCGCGGTCTACGTTGACCGTGGGGCCTTTCAACTCGATGAGCACGCAAGGCGGGTCGCTGCCCTCGGGCGCGAACCGGCCGATGGCGGCATCGGCCTCACCGCCGTTGACGTTGAAGGGGGTCTGGAGATCCCACTGCACGGGGTTCTCGGAGAAGAACCGGTAGCCCAGGACCTTGCCGAAGACTTGCGTCAGAAATTCCCCCTGGAGCGCTGTTTCCTTTCTGCGCCTGAGTCTGCCGCTGCTCTCCAGGTCCGCCCATTGAACAATGACGGCATGCGCTGCGGCCTCTTCCTCGCTATTCCGGATGAGGAATCGCTCACCGGCTTCCGTCAGCAGCTTGGGGAGAAACAGGTGCGGATGATGATACGGCGCATCGCCATTGGGAACCGTACGGAGATCAGGGATGAGGAAGTTCTCTTCGACGGCCACGAGCGACCCCGAGCAAGCAAGACCCGCTTCCGTTCAGCGCACCTATCTTAGGCAAGAGGCAGGAACAAACAAGACGAAACCGCGAAGCCGAGATGCCGCGGCGGTGCCGCGGTCTACTTCTTCGCGGGCGGGGCGGATTTCGGCTCGGGCTTGGGGTCCGGCTTCGGCGGCGCGGGGGACGGCGCGGGCCGGGGGGAAGGCTTGGTGTCGGTCTTCAGGATGCCGCCGAGGGCGGCGAGGCGCTTCTTGGCGGCGTCCTGCTGGGGATCTTCGGGATAGTCCTCGACGGCCGACTGGAGGAGCAGGCGGGCCTTATCGGTCTCGCCCTTGGCCACGTGGCACTCCGCCGAGAGCATGAGGAGGCGGACAGCGTAGGCGCTGGCGGGGTTGGCGGCCAGAAGGTCGCCGGCCTCCAGGAGGGCCGCCTCGCGGTCGCCCTTGGCCACGAGGGCCGACGCCTTCAGCAAGGACCAGTTCCCCTCGAGCTTGTCTTTCGGGAACTCCCACGCCCACTCGTCGATGAACTTCAGCGCCCACTCCCACTGCTTCTCGCGCGTGTACTCCTCGACGTAGCGGGCGAGCGTTCCGACGCGGACGGCCTGCTCGTTCGGCGGGGCGGCGGAAACCTTCCTGGCCGCGGCGGCGCCGTACGCCTGCCGGGCCTTGTCGCCATCGCCGCGGTGGCGCCAGATGTCGCCCATGCCGATGTTGGCCCGCCGCAGGACTTCCTCCACGCCGCTCGTGGCGAAGGTCTTCAGGACCCGCTGATACTCCTTCTCGGCCTCTTCCCACCGATAGAGGTCCTTGAGGAGCGTCTCGCCGACCTGGACGGCGAAGTTGGCCTTGAACGGCGGGGCCTTGACGCGGTCCTCGAGCTGGCGGTAAGCCGCCACGGCCTCCTGCGGCTTGCCCAGGGCGCGGAGGGCCTCGCCCAGAAGGAGTCCGACGCGGTAGACCTCGCCCGGTTCGGTGGCGGGGCGCTTCAGCGCCAGCTCCATGGCGGCGGCCGCGAGGGGCTCGTTGCGGGCCTGGTGATGAAACAGGCTGACGGCCAGCGTCAGGTTGCGCAGGTCGAGTTTCGGCAGGTCGTACTTGGCGGCCTCGTCGGCGTACTTGGCGAGGGATTCCAGCCCGGGGTCGGTCTGCTTCCACCAGCTCCTCTCGACGCGAATCCTGGTGCGGAAGGTGCTGGTGGCGGCCGCGAGGGTCTGCTTGAGCGTGACCGTGTACTCGCCGGGGGCGAGGTAGACGTGCAGGGGGTTGGGCAGTTCGCTCGTCTGGCCGTCGCCGAAGCTCCATTCCGAGCGGCCGATGCGTGGGGCCGCGGCCCCCTTGGTCGGCTGAGGCGCAGCCGCCCCCTTGGTCAGGTTCTTGAAGCGCATGCGGACGGCGTACTGGTCGGGCCACCAGGACTCGCCGGCGTTGTCGGCAAAGAAATCGGCCACGAGCTTCTCACCCGCCACGTCGGTCTCAACGAGCGCCGCCTGGACGACCGGCAGGAAGGCATTGGCGGGGATGGCCTCGAACCCGCCGGCCTTGGGCAACTGCCACGCCGCCACGGTCGTCATGGGACCGGCGTCGTTGGCGTTCCAGAAGTCCAGGCGGTGGGCGCCAAGGGCCAGAGCGACCGGCTTGGCGTGCCGGGCGTGCGCACTCGGCGGGTGGGCGCCCGGCCACCAGACGACGTCCTTGCCGTCGATCAGGAGCCACGACGCGCCGTTCGTGGAGAGGTCTACCTTGTAGGTGCCGGCCTCCCGGACCACCAGCCAGCCGGTGTAGTGGAAGATCGCCGGGGTGTCGCTCTCGGCAAAGGGATTGAAGCCGAACGAGACGTGGCTGACGAAGTCGGCGCCGAGGGGCTTGGCCTTGCCCCAGGCCGCCTGGAGCTGGGCGAACTTCTCCGGCGCCGGGCCGCCCGGCCACCGCCGCGCCTCCAGGAGGACGCCCCGGGGGGGCTCCCACGGCTTGGGGGGGTCGGCCTTGGGGTTCCCATAGTAGATGTAGTAGCGGCTCTCGGCGCCGGTCGTCTCGAACGCGAGGCGGACGAAGTCGCCCGGCCCCACCTGGAGCAGGCGGTGGTTGACCGGTTGCCGCCCGCCGACCGCGAGGCGGACGTCGGAGGCATCAGGTTTGGCCTGGCCGCCGGTGAAGAACGCACAGACGGCGACGTCGTTGGCCGACGGGCGTCCGCCTTCGGCCTTGACCTCAACGACGCGGCGGACCGTCCATTCGGAGGACATCCAGGGGGCCGAGTCGGCCGCCGCCGGCGGGGCCATGGCGACCGCGAGGAGGAAGGCCAGGCAGGGGAACACCACGTCACGCACAGGCATCCTTCATCTCCGACGTGCGGCACGGCCGGCTTGCCCGGCCGTGGGAAAGGCACACCAGACTTACCACGGCCGGACAAGCCGGCCGTGCCACAGTCCTTCGAAGGCTTCCGCCCAATCGACGCATAGCAGCGCCCCAGGAATAAACCGGCCCGACGGCAGAAGGTATCGGCCGTCGGGCCCGCAATCATCCGGAAGATGCAACCGCCGCTTTAGCCCTTGGGCGCCGGTTTGGGGGCAGGCTTCGTTTCGCCCGCCGACTTCTTGGACGACTTGTACTCGGCGTTCAGCGTCTTGAGAACGTCCTGGGTGAGGTCCGCGACGCTCGACGGGAAGAGCACCCGCTGGCCCATGATGCGGTTCTTCAGGTCGTCGAGGCCGGTCGCCACGGTCACGTCGATCTGGGGAGGCGAGAGGAAGGCCTTGGTGAACACCATGTCGAGGCTCTTCTCCCTGCCGAGGCGTGTGGCGACCTTGACGATTTCGTTGTACATGTCGAGGAGGACGTCGCGGTGGCGGCGCTCGATCTTGATCTGTTCGAGGCCCAGCCAGTTGCGGAACTCGACCTCGGTCTTGAGGAGCTGGTCGTCGAGTTTCTTGTACTCCTCGGTGCCCCGGTTGAAGCCGTCGCGCTTGATGCGCATGTCTTCAAGGGCCTTGGCCTTGGGCTCCGCGGCCGCCTTCAGGTTGGCCTGCTCGACCTGGAGGTCGGCGCTGGCATCCTTGGTGCGGTCATAGTTGTTCGTGACTTCAACGATGTCCACGACCCCCAGCTTCAGTTCCGCCCGGACCGTGCCCGCCAGCACGAGCGGAAGCCCCACGGCCAACGCGGCCGCCAGCAACACCCGTAAACTGCGCATAAGTGACTCCTTTTCTAGAAAGCGTGTCCTCGGAAAGTTCGCTCATTTCATCGGAAGATTGGGCCGAGTTTCAGCAGAAAAAATCGGGCGGCCGCCTGACACTCCAGCGCCATTTGACCCACCGCGCAGGAAATGCCCCGCAGCAGCCGGAAAACACACACCCGCGGCGGGTCAGGACGCCCGCCGCGCCTAATGGCGCTCTGGTGCTAGAACGACGTCCCGATCGAGAACGAGAAGATCTCGGTCTTATCGTCCTTATTCTTCATGATCGGGAACCCGAAGTCAAGGGCAAAGGGCACCGGCCCGAAGAAGGGCACCGTGAAACGGATGCCGACCCCCACCGACGCCCGCCACGTCGACAGCGAGAGGTTCCGCTCCACCGTGCCGGTGTCGAGGAACAGGACGCCCGACAGGTTCTTCTCGCAGATGGGGAACTGGTACTCCGACGACGCCAGGGCCAGGAAGTCGCCGCCGAGGGCGGTGTGGCGCTCGCGCGGACCGACGCCGCGGAACTCGAAGCCCCTCAGGCTCCCCTGCCCGCCCGCGAAGAACCGCTCGAAGATCGGCGCGTCGCCGGGGATGAACCCCAGCCGCCCGTGCATCCCCAGCACGCTCCGGCGGTCCAGGACGTCGCGCGTGACCGTCCAGTACTTCTTGCCGTCCACCACGAACTTCGTGAACGCGGAGCTGCTGACCCCCTGCTCGACCGAGCCGAGCAGGCGGTAGCCTTCCGTCGGGAAGAGGAAGCTGTCGGTGGTGTCCTTGACGACGCCGACCTCGACGCTCGCCAGGCCGTTCGATCCCTCGACGTCGAGAACGTCCTTCGGCGCGCCTCTCTCGACGCTCCCGATGTTGACGTTCTCGAGGCGGAAATTCACGAAGCCCTGGAGGTCCTCGCGGATTTCCTTGCCGAAGCCGAAGTTCAGGCCCACGCGCTGCTCGTCGTACGTCTCGCGGCCGCGCTCGAAGTAAAAGAGGCTCGACGAGAAGCTGATGTCGCTGTCCAGCACGTGCGGCTCGCGGAAGTCGACGCGGTAGCGCTGGAGCTCGGTGCCCGGCTCCAGGACGATCTGGAACGTCTGGCCCGCGCCGCGGAACGATTCGCCCTTCCAGAACTGCTGCCAGGACTTCGGCCAGTCGGCGCCGTCGAAGTTCCGGTTCACGAGCGAGAGGTTCCCCAGCACGCCGCTGTTCGAGGAAATCCCGGCGCCGAGGATCAGGTTGGTGGTCTCGGTCTCCTCGACCCGCACGAGGACGTCGCTCGTGCCCTCCCTGGCCGTGGGCAGGGCCGTGATCTGGACCGAGCCGGGCTTGAAGAGGCCGAGCCCCTCCAGCCGCCGCTTGGCGCGGTCGATCAGCTTCGTGTTGACCCACTCCTCCGGGAAGAGCCGGAGCTCCCGGCGGACCACCTTGTCCTGGGTCAGGCGGTTCCCCTCGACGCGGATCTCGCCGATCTTGACGGGCGTGTGCTCCTCGACCCGCAGCGCCACGTCGACCTGGCCGGGGGCGTCGGTGAAGTCGACCACGGGACGAATAAAAACATCAATATAACCCACCTCGCCGTAGTTCTCGCGCAGGGTCTCGATGTCGTGGCGGACGATCTCGGCCGTGTACGGCTTGCCGGGCGCCAGATCCATCTGCTTCTCAAGATACGACGGGGCGAAACGCTGGACGCCCTCGAGGGCCACCGACCGCACCTTGTAGCGCGGCCCCTCGTCGACCAGGAAGCGGACCGTCAGGTGCGTCTTGTCGGGCGAGAACTCCAGCTCCCGCCCCACCTTCACGTCCAGGAAGCCCTGCTCGACGTAGTAGTTGCGCAGGGCCGTCACGTCGCGCGAGAGCTGGTCCTCGTCGAACAGGCCAGGCGTGAAGATGATGAAATACGTCTTCGTCTCGATCTGCTTCCCGAGCTCCCACGCCGGAATGGAGGCGTTGCCCGTAAAGAGGATCCGGCGGACGCGCACGCGCGGGCCTTCGGTGATGGCGTACCGGGCGATGCGGCTCTTCGCCAGGAGGTCCTCGTCGAGCGAAACGGCGGCGAAGTGATACCCCGCGTCGTGGTACTTGCGCTCCAGGGTGCGGGCCGCGGCGAAGACCTTGTGGCGATCGATGAGGCTGCCGGCCGTCACGCCGATCGCCGCCGCCAGGTCCTTCTCCTTGAAATGGCGGTTCCCCTCGAAGACGAGCCGCTCCAGCGCCGGCCGCTCGGTCAGCTCGACCACCAGCACGAGGCCCTCGGGGCCTTTCTCGGGGCGCAGGACGATGTTGTCGAACTCGCCGAGGCTGTAGATCCGCTTCAGGTCCTCGTCGACGGCCGCGGGGGTGTAGAGGCTGCCTTCGCGCAGCCGCATCTGGCCGAGGATCTTGTGGGCGGTCACGCGGACGTTGCCGCGGAGGACGACGCGGGCGATCTTCTCGCCGGCGGGCTCGGCCCCGCCGGGCGCGCCGGCGATGACCAGGCCCGAGACCATCGCCATGAGCGCCAGGCCGACGGTCGCCAGGAGCATCGAAAGGACGCGATGCCTCCCCCGTCTGGCCGGTCGATCAGTCATGCATGTACCCCGACTTCGATGCGCCTCGGCGGCGAAATCCCAACCCGCCGCATTCTACAGAGCCGTTTAACCGCGTGTCATCAAAAAACGGGGCCGCGCACGGACCGCCAACGCCTCGCCCCTGACACTACAGTGCCACTTGCACCCGTGCGCGGTGGGTCTCCCGACCCACCGCGCCATAAGTGCCCCCAGCCGGCCTGAAAACGCACTTACGCGGCGGGTCAGGAGACCCGCCGCGCAAAATGGCGTTGCAGGGCTAACCCCACCTCTCGGAGGCCGCGTCCGGAATCGGCGAGAACACCCGCAGCGGCCACAACAGCGGGAAGAGCGTCAGCATGGGC
>JAPLML010000485.1 GCA_026387055.1 Planctomycetota bacterium
GGGGGGTGTGGTTGACCGCCGTGCAGCCCCTCACCCCCATCCCCTCTCCCACGAGGGGAGAGGGGAGCACCCAGGAAACGCAGCGAAAGGTCTGGTGGAATCATGGCAAACCAAGCGCACCTCAACCCGGTCAATGTGGCCCTCTTCGTGATAGGAGCCCTCATGCTCGCCGCCAATGCCAACGCCGCCTTGCCCGGCGCGGAAGAAATGCCCGCCGTGGACCAGCTGCCCGTCATCCAGGAACTGCCCGACCCGTTCCTGATGAACGACGGCTCGCGCGTCAAGACCAAGGAAGACTGGGCGCGGCGGCGCGACGAGCTCAAGGCCATGATCCTGTACTACGAGTACGGCCACATGCCGCCGCCGCCCGGCAACGTCACGGCCACCGAGATCGAGTCGAAGGCCAACGACGCGCTCGACGCCGCCGAGAAGAGGCTCCTCCTGGCGATGGGTCCGGACGGCAAGGTGAAGTTCCACCTGGAACTCTCGATCCCGCGCGGCAAATCCGGCCGCCTGCCCGTCATCGTGAAGGGCGACCTGTGCTGGAAGAAGATCCCCGAGGAGATCCGCAAGGAGGCCGTGCGGCGGGGCTACGTCGTCGCCGAGTTCGACCGCACCGAGCTCGCCCCCGACAAGAACGACCGCACCACGGGCGTCTACCCCGTCTACCCCGACTGCGACTGGGCGGCCGAGGCGGCGTGGGCCTGGGGGTTCCACCGCGTGGTCGACTATCTTCTGACGCAGGACTTCGTGGACCCCGCGAAGATTGCCGTCACGGGACACTCGCGCGGCGGCAAGGCGGCCCTGCTGGCGGGGGCCCTCGACGAGCGGATCGCCCTCGTGAATCCCAACGGCTCCGGCGCCGGCGGCGCGGCCACGTACCGCGTCGTGCATCCCAAGGGCGAGACGCTGGAGCGGGTCGCGACGAACTTCCCGTTCTGGTTCCACCCGCGGCTGCGGACGTTCGTGGGCAAAGAGAACCGTCTGCCGTTCGACCACCATGCCCTTCGGGCCCTGGTGGCCCCGCGGGCGGTGCTCTCGACCGAGGCCCGCGGCGACCTCTGGGCCAACCCCACGGGCAACCAGCAGGCCCACCTGGGGGCACTGGAGGTTTACAAGTTCCTCGGCGTGCCCGACCGCATCGGCATCGTCTACCGCGACGGCAAACACGAGCACAACCTGGAAGACTGGGCCGCCCTCCTCGACTTCGCCGATGTGCAGTTCTTCGGCAAGTCCGTCGCCCGCAAGTTCGACCAACTCCCCTTCCCCGACGACCCGAAGTCCTTCTCTTGGTCGGCGCCCATGCAGGCGCAGTGACCAGCGGCATCAGGTCGGGAGGTGGGGAGCGTGCGGAGCTAACGGCCATGCTTTCGCGCCGTCGCGAGAGCCCGGGTCCTCACGGCGGGCACTTGGCGCAGACCGAACGGAAGAACATGGTGCTCAGGTACCGGTCGCCCCGGTCGGGCAGGAGGGTGACGACGGTGCCGCGCGGCAGGCGGGCGGCCACCTCGAGGGCCCCCGCCACGGCGGCGCCGCTGGAGAGGCCCGCGAAGATTCCTTCCTCGGTCGCCAGGCGCCGGGCGGCCTCGAAGGCCTCGCCGTCGCTCAGGGTGATCTTTTCGTCCAGCCGCGCGGGATCATAGATCGCCGGAACGATGGACTCCTGCATGTTCTTCAGGCCCTGGACCGTGTGCCCCATGGTGGGTTCCACGCCGACGACGCGAATCCGCGGGTCCTTCTCCTTCAGGTAGCGCGCGACGCCCATCAAGGTGCCGGTCGTGCCCATGCCGGCGACAAAGGCGTCGATCTCGCCGCCGGTCTGCTCGTAGATCTCCGGGCCGGTCGTCTCGTAGTGAGCCTGAACGTTCCAGGGGTTGGCGAACTGGTTGGGCATGTAGTAGCGGCCGGGCTCTTCCTGCATCGCGGCGCAGGCCCGGCGGATGGCGCCGTCGGTGCCCTCGCGGGCGGGCGTCAGCACCACGTTGGCCCCGAGGGCCTCGAGGATGTGGTGGCGCTCGGAGCTCACGCATTCCGGCAGCATGAGCTTGACGCGGTAGCCCTTGGCGGCCCCGATCATCGCCAGGGCGATGCCGGTGTTGCCGGAGGTCGGCTCCAGGATGACCTTATCGGGCGTCAGCTCCCCCGCCTGCTCCGCCCTCAGGATCATGGACAGGGCTGCGCGGTCCTTGACGGAGCCGCCGGGATTGTTTCCCTCAAGCTTCGCGAGGATTCTGACGCGGGGGTTGGGGTTCAGCCGGGCCTTGAGTTCCACGAGGGGCGTGTGGCCGATGGCGCTCAGGATGCTCATGCCACGTTCTCCATGGCGCCCTCCGGGGCGGGGCGAGCGCGTTTCGGATGCTTCAAGAGAATCCCGGCGAGCCGCACCGAAAGGGCGGCGGGCGCAGGTTAGCGCATCAGCAGTGGCGTCATGTACTGCATGGACAGGTAGAGGAAAAAGATACCCGTCAGCGCCGCGATGACTGTGCCAATGATTGCGTAGGCCTTTCGCCCATCCACAACTATCCCGATGACGCTCAGGATGAGCGCCAGGGGCGTCGCGCCGACGAGAAGGAGCTCTTCAAGGGTCTCGATGGGCGGGTCCCAGTAAAACTGGATCAGCACATGAGCTCCTATCAGGGCCCACGGCACAAAGGCTGCCGCCAGGCCGAGTTTGCCGAGGATGGCCCGCCGCGGCCGGGACACGGCGGCTGCGAGGGGGACCTCGCCAGCGGGTCCGATACCGTTGGTCGTCATCGCGCCGCCCTCCTTGTCAGATCCCCGGGCCGGCTTCGAGGATCTCCCACTTCCGCTCGTCCGCGCCTGTGCCGAAGGCAACGGTGTCGCCGACGCGCCTGCCCATGAAGGCGAGGGCGAGCGGGGCACGGTAGTAGTAGATATGTTTTGCGATGTCGGTGTCCCACGGGCCGAGGAACACGAAGATCTCCTCCTCGCCCGTGGCGACGCGGCGGGCGCGCAGGCGGCTGCCCACCGTCACCGTGTCGCCCGAGGCCATGCTGGGGGTGATGGGGCGGGCCTTGGCGATGTCGGCCTGGAGTCGGGCGGCCCGCTCGGCCAGGCGCTCGCGCTCCTCCAGGGCGGCCGTGAACTCGGCGTTCTCGCTGATGTCGCCGTGCTCGGCGGCCGAGGCGATCGCCCGCTGGTTGTCGAGGACCTTCTTCGTCACCAGGTCGCCGTAGACCTCCTCCTGCTTGTGCAGCGCCGCCGGCGTGGTGTAGATGACGTCCTCTTCCCACGGCGGCACGGTCTTGACGACGAAGTGCGACGGGTGGGTCTTGCGGACGATGTCCAGGAGGCGCGTGCGGATGACGTCGGTCAGGGCGGCGTTGCGCTCGATGGCCGCCCGGATGTCCTTGGCCTGCCGGTCGTCGGATGCCTCCAGGACGCTGCGGAGGAGCGCCCCGTCCCTGGCGGCCGCGGTGCTTCGGATCTGCGAAACGAGGGAACGCAGGGACCTGTCGTCCGCCGCCCGGCCCGCCAGGCCGTCGGCCGCCAGGAAGAACCGGATCGTGAGCGACGCGCGGTCCACGCCGGCCAGCGCCTGCGGGTGCCGACCCGACGTGGCCGCCTGCCACAGCCATAGGATGGCCGGGACGTTCTCGTCGGGGCGCTTGAGGATCGTGGCCGCGGCGCCGGCCAGGCTGTCTTCGTGCCCCGCGCCGGCAAGCTGTTCGGCGATCCACTCGCACACGCTTTCCGAGCAGCCCATGAGCGCCGCCGCGTAGAGGTCGGGCCAGCGTTCGGGCATCGCGTCGCGCACGAGCGCGAGGACGCACCGCGCGAGGCCGTCGGCGGCGATCGGCCGCAGGAGGGCCGCCACGTCGGCCTCGGGCGTGAGGATCGATTCAGGCGAGAGCTCGTCGGCGAAATGTCTCGCCAGCGCCATCTCGGCCGACGGGTCGTGGCCCGTCTCCTTCAGGTGCCCCAGCACGAGGACGAGCCGCGCCTGGCCCGGCGGCGTCTCGTCGAACTCCTCCCGCGAGCGGTCCTCGAACGCACGCGGCGTGGCGCGCAGGAAGAACGTCGGCTCGGCGCCGTCGGACATCTCGATCAGGGGCGACCGGCGCACGCGCGTCTTCGCCCCGCTCCACCACCGCGACCACGCACCGGCCGGAACCACCTCGGCCAGAGCCGACCTAAAGTCGCGGAAGCCCATGTGCGGGCCGTAGGCCTTAAGCACGAGCCGCGCGAGTTCCGCCGGGTCCTCCGCCGCCAGGCGCTCCACGCGAGGTTTGTCGAAAAGGAGAATCGCGGCCAGATCGTCCTGCTCGCCGATCTCCAGGTTCTCGACCGATGCCGCATCGTACGCCCGCTGCGTGTCGCCGAAGGAGACCGAGAGCACTTTTCTCGCCTCGTCCACGCCGATGACGCGGCCCGGGCTCCTGCGGCGGCTGTCGGAAACGTACGTACCCGGCTCCAGCAGGAGGAGCTTCTCCAGGCGCTGGACCGCCACGCGCAGGGGGATGTCGCGGCGCGGGAGCGCCATCTCGGCCAGCGTTGCGATGGAAGGCACGCCGCCGAAGGCGGCGCGGTACACGCCCGCCAGTTCTTCCCGCAGGACATCACTTTCCGGCAGAAGATCGGCCACCCGGCGGGCGGCATCGAGCGTCGGCTCGACGCCCTTGCGGTCTTTCCAGGAAGAGAGGAGGAGCCAGAGGAGCGACTCGAGGGCCTTCGTCGCCCCTTGGTCGACCAGCTCCTGAAGGACGACCCTCAGGGCGTCGAGGTCCCACGCCTCGTCCTCGACGACGGCCATCCATTCCGCCTCGAGGTCATCGAACCGCTTCTCGCGGACCAGCTTCACAAGGGGCACCGTCCTATCGACTTGCGGCTCTTCCGGCATCCGATTCCTCCACCCCGTCGCCTTGGCCAAGCATTATACACCGTTCTCGCGTGGCCGTGGCCGCTCAAAACCGTGCGCGGTGAGACTCCTGAGCTCGTGCGCGGCGGGTCTCCCGACCCGCCGCGCGCAGACGCGGCTTCGCGCGGGGGCAACACACGCACGCGGCGGCTCAGGAGAGCCGCCGCGCACGATGGCGCGGGAGGCGCTGTCGGTTCACGCTCGGCAAAGGGCGACGTGTGTCGGGTCGCCCCCGAGCTCATCGAAGAGGACGAGCGTGTTGGAGTCGCAGAGCCACTCGCGCGGCACGTGATAGTACCGCTGGGTGGGAGCGCCAGGCTTCGCGAAGCTCACCCACGCCGTCAGCCACGGCTCGCGGGGACCGGTGCTTGGCACGAGCCAGTACCTACCGATGCACCGGCCGTTGACCCACGCCAGGCCCTTCGTCATGCCGCTCGCGTCGAGGGCCAGCGGCCCGTCGCCCGCGGGCCGCGCAAACGTCGCCCGGAACCAGCCGAGCGGCTTGCCGCGGCCGCGCGCCACCGGGTTCCATCGCGCGAGGGCCGCGCCGTCGCCCGGCAGGCCGACCCGCTCGCCGACGAGGCCCGGCCGCATCCGCCACGGGCCCTTCACGACCTTCCCGTTCCAGCGGACCGGACCCCAGAGGCCCTTGCGCTCGTCGGCCATGTTGGCGCCGCCGAGCATCCAGTCGCCCTTGACGAGGCCAAGGGCACAGGCCAGAAGCGAAAGCTCGTGCCGGCCGGGCGCGAGTTTCAGCCGGAACTCCTGGCGGAAGCCCGCGCCGTCAACCGGGCCGCGGTCCTCTTTCAGCGGCGTCGGCGTGGTGGCAACGAACCGGCCGTCGACGAAGACGTGGACGACGTCGGCGGCGCCTTCGAGCACGAGCACGCCCTCCGCCGGGCCGCCCTTCCCCACGACCAGCGGCGCAGAGTACCAGCAGTAGTCCGTCTCGTCGCGGGTCAGGGAGAGTTGTTCGATGGGTTTCTTCGCAACGACCGGCGGGCCGAACTCCTGTGGCCAGGCGCTTGGCAGCGGCTCGTCCCACCGCTCGAACTTCGAGACGGCCCGCTCAACCGGCCGCACGGTGCGGCGAACGATGCTCGCCGGCTCGACACGGGCGGTGTCCATCAGCACCCGGCCGCCGCCCAGGATCTGCGTCGACTGCGGCGCGAGGTCGTAGGCCGCGCCCTCGAAGGTCACCCGCGCCGGGGCCTTCTCGTCATCGTTCGAGAGGAATACCAGCCGCCGGTCGCCCTGGCCGTAGATCCACGCCGCCTGCTTTTCGCCGAGGGGCACGGGCGCGGGCCGCGGGCTTTCGAGGAGCACGTCGGCGTGCTCGGCCAGCACGCGATGCAGGCGCGCGGCGTGGCGCGTCACGGTCGTCGGACGCCCGAACTCGTCGAGCGTGCTGAAGCCGTAGTGCGTCGTCTGGAGGTACATCGTCTCGCGGCCGAAGTTCGTGCCGGCGTGCCACATGTAATAATTGACACCCGTCCCTCCGGCGGCCACGAACCGGGCCACCGCGCCCGCGAGGCTCTCCGGCGACCGGGCGGGCGAAGGATAGCCCCACGTCTCGTACCAGCCGGGCCAGAGCTCGGTGCACAGGGCCGGCTGGTCGGGATGCTCGCGGGCGTGACCGCCGATGCCGGCGTGCGGCCAGCCGCCGTTGATCGTCTCCAGGACGCCCGGCGCCGCCCCGGCGCACATCACCCACGGAATGCCCAGGTTGAGCGACTGCGCGAGGTCCGCGCACCACGCGAGGTATCGCCGGCCGTCCTCGCCGTACTGCTTCGCCACGTTGGCGTACTCGTTCTCGATCTGGGCGAGGATGATCGGCCCGCCCGCCGGGGCGAACATCGGCCGCAGCACCTCGCACAGCGAGCGCATCCACCGCTCCATCTCGTCCAT
>JAPLML010000520.1 GCA_026387055.1 Planctomycetota bacterium
ATCGGCGGCATGGCGCTGGCCTCCGCCGCCGCGGCGGCCGCTCCGGCGCCGCCGCCGGCCGCCGGCGGAGGCCTGCCGCCCGGCTCCCCCCTGCGCTTGAAGCCCGTCCTCGTCTTCGGCCTCAGCCAGCGGCGCCCGCAGACCAGTTGGCGAAGTTACGGCGGCCTCCAGTCCCGCCAGGACGTGGACCGGGAAGCCCAGCGCATCGCCGAGGAGCTCAAGGACCTCGCCGCCAAGGCGGAGTTCCCCATCGAGGTCCTGCCGGTGACCGTGGCCGGATCGGATGCCGACGTCGCCGCCGCCAAGGCCGCCGAGGCCGACACGCTGCTGGTCTACGCCTCCGGCGGGCCGCAGCACTGGCTCGAACAACTGGCCGCCTCCGGCAAGCCCAACCTCCTGTTCGTCCGCCACCGTTCCGGCCCGGTGTACCTGTGGTACGAGATCGCCCACTTCCGCTTCATCCGCAAGAGCGAGGACGTGCCGGCCGAGCCGAACATGGACTACGACGACGTGGTGGTCGACGACTACGGCGACGTCCTCTGGCGCCTGCGGGCGCTCTATGGCCTGAAGAACGCGATGGGCACCAAGGGGCTCGCCGTCGGCGGGCTGCAATCCTACAGCCGGGCCGGCCAGGAGCTCGGCCCCGCCCACGTCCGCAACGTCTGGAAGTTCGACATCCGGACGGCGACCCACGAGGAAGTAATTCGACGGATGGAGAAAGCTCGATCCGATCCCCAGGCCGTCCAGGACGCCCGGCGGCGGGCCGAGGAACTGCTCGCCCAGCCGAAGGTCACCCTCAAGACCGACCGGCAGGCCGTGGTCAACTCCTTCCTGGCGATGGCCGTCTTCCGGCAGATGATGGCCGAGACGGGCGCCACGAACCTGGGCGTGGCCCAGTGCATGGGCGGGCTGATCCCGATCCTCCAGACCCCGCCGTGCCTGGTCCTGGCGATGCTCAACGACGACGGCTACACCGCGTTCTGCCACACCGACTTCACGCACACGCCGCCGGGCGTGCTGCTGCGGCACATCTCGGGCAGGCCGTCGTTCGTCAGCAACTCGCACTTCCCGCACCACGGCATGCTGACGCTGGCCCACTGCGCCGCCCCGCGGCGGATGAACGGCCGCGACTTCGAGCCCACGACCCTCATGACCCATTTCGAGTCCGACTACGGCGCCGCCACGAAGGTCGAGTACACCAAGGGGCAGGTCATCACCAACATCGTGCCGAACCTGCGCTGCACCAAGTGGGTGGGCTTCCGCGGCAAGATCCTCGACAGCCCCGCCTACGACATGTGCCGCTCGCAGATCGACCTTGCGATCGACGGCGACTGGCGGAGGCTGCTCCGGGACCTCCAGGGCTTCCACACCATCACGTGCTACGGCGATTACCTGCGCGAGGTCGGCTACGCCCTGAAGAAGGTCCGCATCGAGTGGGAGAACGTCAGCGACGTCGCCTGGTAGGCGGTCACACTTGTTCGTGTGAGTGGTCGCCGCGGCGACCGCGGTTGTCGAGGAGGGCGTCGGTCAGGCCCTGGAACCGGGCGTAGAACGCCTCGAGGGTCTCCGGCGCCGACCCGCACCCCCACCCGCCCTTGATGCTCCGTGCAAAACGGACGGCGCAGGGCTCCGCCCCGCCGGTTCGGCGGCGACCAACCGTTGCGTTTCGTGCCCCCGAACGCCCCCTCGGAAACGGGAAGCGACGGCAACCGATTAGTCGGCGTCCTTCGTCTTCTTCTTGAACTCGCCGCAGAAATCCTCTTCGCCGACGTACGGATAGCGGCTGGTCAGCCTTCGGTTCCGGGCGGAATCCGTATCCATCAGGAGCGTCGGCGGCAGCCTGTGGCAGTAGCCCGTGGTGCTCCCCTCCTGGCGGCCCTTGAAGAAACGACAGTGCGGGCATTTTCCCGTTCCTGGCATAGCTCTTTCCCTTTCCTACGGCAGTTGGAGAATATCAATGGGAGGTAATATACCAGAAAACGGCCGCTTTGCCTAGAGGGAAATTCCGGCCGGCGAAGCCCGTCGCGCCGGGACGACGAAACACGCGCCCAGCAAGCTGGGCGGCTAAATGGGCCGCCGAGTGCGTGTCGCACATCATTTAGCCGCCCAGCTTGCTGGGCGCGTGTTCTTGGTCGACGCGACAGGCTACGGCCGCCCCGGGGCTCAGTCGTACCTCACGGCGATGCTCAAGGGCACGCCCTGCGGAGTGAGAAGAATCCAGTCGCCCTTGAAAGCGTTCGTGGGCGCGCCGTTCACCGTCACGGCGCGGATCGGGCGGCCCTTCGGGTGGCGGAGGCGCAGCCGGATGCACTGGGGCGGCTGCCTCGTCGGAGGGTCGATAAGCGCCTGGATCCGGCCGCGATTCACCTCGGACAGAATCGTGAAGGACACGGGGCCGAAGGCCGTGGGCGCGCGGCGGACCTCGATCCGCTTGCTGGCCTCGAGCCAGGCCCGCGGCACGGCCTGCCCGATCCGGAGGTCCGCCCCCTCGTCGCCGACCAGCATCATGCGGAGCAGCCGCAACTGCTGGGTCCCCGAGTAGAGGTGCGGCATCGTGGGGGTCGGCTCGCCGGTCAGGACCTGGGTGACCTCGACGCCGGCGTACGTGTCGCGCCCCATGCCGCAGGCCAGCATCCCGTAGAATCCCAGGAGCGTGCGGCGGACCTCGTCGCGGCGGAGGCAGTTTAACAAATAGCCATACGTGTAAGCGTGATCGACGCCCTTGTCGAACTCGCACAGGCCCAGCACGAGGCCGCCCCGGCGTTCCATGGCGTCGGTCACCCACCGGGCCCGCCCGTCGGCGGGGGGCAGGAACCCGCTCTCCAGCATCATCGAAGCAATGAGGCCGTAGTAGCCGCCCGCCTTGTAGCCGGTGCCCTTCAGGAGGCGGTGCGTGTCGGGCTCCATCGGCAGGACCTTCATGCCCTCGCACTCGATGACGGCCGCGTCCATCGACCCGAGGATGCACGCGCGGTAGGCGGCGGCTTCGCCGGCGATCCGATCAGCCTCCGCGCCCATGCCAATGCGCCGGAGGACCTCGGCGGCCTGCTCCATGCCGACGCAGCAGTACGCGTCGCCGTAGTAGTCGAATGTCGCTTCGCCGTAGTCCGCGTAGGGCGTGAACTTGATCAAGCCGTACGTGACCGGCCGGCTCGTCCCCGCGGCCTGCATGGACTCCTGGCGCTTACGGATGATCCAGTCGCACATCCGGACGATCGGCGGCGCGGTCCGGCGGAGCCACGCCTCGTCGCCGGTCATCCGGTAATGGGAGCTCAGGGCCAGGAGCATCGCCCCGTGGTCGGGCAGGCCATAACGGACGAAGAACAGGCCGTCGGGTCTGAGCAGGCTCAAGAGCGACTCCAGGTACCTGCGCGAATCCTCGTGGTAGCCCCACAAGTCCAGCGCGTGGCAGTAAAGTACCGCGCTATAGCCGAAGACCTCCTCGTAGAACCCCGCGCCGTCGTGCGGCAGATACCGGTCGCCCTGCTTATCCACGTTGAGGAAGTTGAAGGCCAGCCACGCGCGGCACGCATCGTTGACCCGCTGCTCCGGCACCGTGATCTGCATCCCCGCACCCACGAGCGCGGTCCAGCGCTCGCAGACCTCGTCAAGACGCTGCCGGAACTCCTGCGAGTCGACCTGGGCGGCGGCACGGCCTTCCGGCGGGGAAGGCAGCTTGAAGCACACCTCGCGCGAGCCCCCCGCCGGGACAGGAAGAGCCCGCGGCAGCCACGGGGCGGCATCGGACGGCGGCGCAAAACGCAGGACGGCACGGGCCGTACGCTCGCGGCGGCCGGCGTTCGATATCCGCAGGCGCACGTAGCCCCAGAGGTCTTTGTCGGGGCGCATGCCTTCCGTGTGGCCGAAGACCGGCTGCTCGTAAACCAGGCCGGCGTGCTTGAACTCGGCAACGACCACGGGAAGGTGGCCCTGGAGGAGCCGCTTGGCGCAGCCGCCTGTTCCGAATTGGACCGGCGGGTCGCCCACCTCGAAGAACGCCTTCCTGCCGGTCGATTGCCAACCGTCCCCGGCGTGGGCGAGTTCGATCGTGCCGTCGTACCTCACGCCGATCTCGTACGGATGGTCCTTCACGCCGACCACCTCGCGCGGCTTGGCCAAGGCCGGAAGAAGCGCGGCCACCGACTCGAAGGAGGGGTCGGCCTTGGCGGCGAGGACCTCGGCGCCCAGCGGGTCGCAGTCGGCGAGTTCCTGCCAGCGGCGGTCCTCCGGAGTCATTCGTCGCCCGGCCGGGTCCGTCGCCGCCACCCGCACGTCCCGGACCATCGATACCGCCACGGGGCCGCGATCGCCGTAGTCGGCATCGAGATCGGCCTGACGCGCATCCACCCCGAACCCCTTCCCCACCACCAGAAGAGCCGGCGGGCCCTGGAGGCCCGTGGGCCTCGGCAGGATGAGCTCGCGGCGCCAGGCCCGGCCGTCCGGACTGGACAGGAAGCGGAGGCCATCCTCGGCAAGCTCAATCGCCACGTAGTGCCACTCGTCGAACCGGCATGGGGCCAGGTCGTGCTCGTCGCGGCGGCCCTCCGACGTCACGCAGACGTAGTAGCGCCCGCTGCCGCGCGGGATGATGCCCATCTGGCACCAATCGCCTGGCTTCCAGTAAAGGAAGAGGGAGGTGCACCAACTCACGCCGGAACCGGGCCGGATGGCGCCCGACGCGCGAACGCCGTCCACGCCAAGCGGACGCTCGAGGTGGGCGTACGTGTTCTCGGCCGCCGCGATCTCCACGAAGCCTTCCTTGAGCGCGACGGCGTTGCCGGCCGACGCATCCACGACCCAGCCGGGGTCAAGGGCCGGCTTGGCGAAATCGTCGCCGAAGATCATGCGTTGCTGCTCCATACATCCCGCCGCCGTCAGGATGAGGACAAGGGCTGGAAGAGATAGGGTGACTGGATAGGGATAGCGCATGGTGCCATCATACTCGCGGGCCGGCAGCTTCACCAGAATTTTGGGCATGGTTCACAAGCCCCACGCACCGCGTGGGGACAGCGGCTGCGTGGCCCGGCCGAACAGCCGGAGGCCGTCGACGCCAAGTGCCGCCATGTCGTCGCCGACGCGCGCACGGCGGCCCCGGCGGCCCAAGGGGCGAAGCCGGACGGCAAGGCGGCCACGGATGCCAAGGCCGCCCCGAAGGCCCCCAAGGCGAAACGGGAGGCCAAGAAGCGCGACGGCCTCAGCGGCCTGGACGCGGCG
>JAPLML010000727.1 GCA_026387055.1 Planctomycetota bacterium
GCGGCCGCGCGACCTGTGGGCGTCGGCCGAGGCCCAGGAACTCGCCCAGGTCTCGCCCGAGATGCACGCGGAGTTTTCGACGGCGTACGAGAAGCGGCTCCTGGCGCCCTTCGGCCTCAACGGCTACGGCTGCTGCGAGGACCTGACGCTGAAGCTTGCAGATGTCTTCACGATCCCGAACATCCGGCGGATCTCCATCTCGCCGTTCGCCAACGTCGACGCGTGTGCCGAGAGGCTCGGCAACCGGTACATCTTCTCATGGAAGCCGAACCCGGCGCACCTCGTGGGGCGGTTCGACCCGAAGGCGCTGCGGGCCTACATCGGCCACACGCTCCAGGTGGCCCGCGGCGGCGTCCTGGAGATGATCCTCAAGGACACGCACACCTGCGAGAACCACCCGGAGCGGTTCACCGAGTGGACGCGCATCGCCCGGGACCTGGTGGAGGCCCAGTAGAACTCCAGCGAGAGTCGCGCGGTGGGTCAGGAGACCCGTACGTGTTTAGCGTACCCTTGTGGATGTGGCACGGCCGGCTTGTCCGGCCGTGGGGAATGTGAGTGGCACTCCGCCACGGCCGGACAAGCCGGCCGTGCCAGTCGCCGCGGCGACCTATCGGCGTAGCAGCACAATCGCTGAACACGTACGGAGACCCACCGCGCACAGCCAGAGGAAATCCGGTTCTTGACGTAACAAGGTTTCGGCGGCGTGGTTCAATGTACGCGGTGTCTGTGCGCGCGGGGAGCGGGCGCGCAGGGGCGAGGAATCCTATGCGCCAACGTCCGATCTGTTTTCGATGGCTTCCTGTGGCGGTGAGCTGGGTGCTCGCGGCCGCCTGCGCCGCGGCGTCCGCGGCCCAGGCGCCCGCCAAGGCGCTGGCGCTTCCGGAGAACCTGGCTGCGAAGGCGAAGGTCTCGGCCTCGTCGGAATTCAGCGATCGCTACCTCGCCAGGTTCGCCGTCGATGGGGTCGTGCCCGACGCGGGCTCCTCCGACGACCTCGGCCGCGCGTGGGCCGTCCGCAACCCCGACGCCGGCAGCAAGGGCAGCTTCACGCTGGAGTGGGACAGGCCCGTCCGCGTCGCCGAGATCGTCTACTACGGCCGCACGGCCTGGCAGATGCCGGAGTGCTGGAAGGACTACGAGGTCTGCCTCGACGATGCCGCCCAGCCGGCCGTCCGCGGCCAGCTCAAGATGATGCACGGTCCGCAGCGGATCAAGCTCGGCCCGGCCGACGTGCGGCGGATCACCCTGAAGTTCCTCAACTCCTACGGCGGTTCGAACCCCGGCGCGTCCGAGATTCAGGTCTTTGCCGAGAGCCCGGCCGAGGCGGCGCTGAAGGCCTTCGCGAAGGTTGGGCCGAATTTCGAGGAGTCCCCGGAGCTCGCCAAGGCGGTCGCCGACGGCAAGCTCGGCTTCGACCGGCTCCTCCTCATCAAGCGGCGGCCGCTGAATCCCAGCCACGTCTACACCCGCCACTGCGAAGGCTTCCAGGCGGGCGGAGGGCTGTACGTCCTTTCGCCGGCGAAGCCGGAGGGCGAGCTCAAGGAACTCGTGGCCTCGCCGAAGGGGCAGATCCTCGACGCCGACCTCTCTTACGACGGCCGCGAGATCGTCTTCAGTTGGCGCAAGGACCCGAGCGTCGGCTACCACGTCTTCCGCATGAACGTCGACGGCACAGGCCTCGTGCAGCTCAACGACGGCCCGTGGCACGATTACTACGCGTGCTGGCTGCCGGACGGCGGCATCGCGTTCGTCTCCACCCGCTCGCCGCGCGGCGCCCTCTGCTGGGTGACGGCGTCGGGCGTCCTGCACCGGATGGACCGCGACGGCGGGAACGTCAAGCGGCTGTCGTCGAACTACGTCGACGATTTCTCGCCGAGCGTCCTGCCGGATGGGCGCATCCTGTATTCTCGATGGGAATATGTGGATCGCCCGGCGATCCCCATCCAGAGCCTCTGGACCGTCCGGCCCGACGGCACGCAGCTCCAGGTCTTCTACGGGAACCGCGTGCTCTCGCCCGCGAGTTTCATGGATGCCGTGCCCGTGCCCGGCTCTCACGAGGTCCTGTGCACGCTGACGGCCCACAACGGGCCGATCCGCGGCGGCATCGGCCTCATCGACAACCTTCGCGGCCTCAATGCCCAGGAGGCGATCACGAACCTCACGCCAGAGGTCAGGATCGGCCAGGTCGAGAAGGGCGACGGCAACTTCGTCCGCGGGCCGTACGAGCAGCCGAAGGCGGTGGACGCGCGGCACTTCACGGTCTCGCGAGACGGCGTGCTCCTGGTGGGCGAGATCGGCGGCGGTTACGCGGTGCTCTATTCGAGCGCCGACGGCCTGGGGAGCTACTCGGGCATCCCGATCCGGCCGCTGCCTGTGCCGCCGGTCGTCGCCCAGCGCGACCCCAAGGACGCCGAGAGCGGCGCAGGCGGCGAGGTCGCCGAGGACGGCGAGGCTACGGTTTACCTGGTGGACGTTTACCAGGGTCTCGAGCCGCTCGTCAAGCGCGGCGACGTCCGGAAGATTTGCGTGGTCGAGGAGTTGCCCAAACAGTTCCGCACCGACGTGTTGGGCTTCGGCTTCCAGCGGCCGGTGATTTCGTGCGGCGCGGCCTACGCCGCCAAGAAGGTCTGGGGCACCGTGCCGGTTGAGGAGGACGGGTCGGCGTACTTCAAGGTGCCGACGGGCAAGGCCCTGTACTTCATCGCCGTGGACGCGCGCGGCGTGGCCGTGCAGCGGATGCGGAGCTTCGCCCAGTTCGTGCCCGGCGAGATGCAGGGCTGCATCGGCTGCCACGAGCCGCGCAGTTCCACGCCGTCCCGTGCGGGCAGGCCGACGGCGCTGGCGAAGCCGCCGCGGCGGCTCGACCCGCCGTCGTGGGGCGTGAGCGGCTTTGACTACGCGCGGCACGTGCAGCCGGTGATCGACAAGCACTGCATCCAGTGCCACAACGGTCTCGATCCGCAGGGCGGCATCGACCTGGCGGGCGACCGGACCGACTGGTTCAACGTGTCCTACGATGTCCTCACTCGCCGGTACGTCAACTGGATCGACACGCGGAACGGCAACGAGGCGAACATCCTCGAGATCGCCCCCCTGCGGTGGGGCTCGCCGAAGAGCAAGCTGACGGACATCCTCTTGAGCGGCCACCCCGACAAGGAGGGCAAGCGGCGCGTGGACGTCGACGCCGATGGCCTGGCGCGGATCTTCACGTGGATCGACCTGAATGTCCCGTACTACGGGACGTACGACATGGAGGACGAGCACCGGCCCGGCGGGCGGCAGGTGTACCCGGTGGACCTGCCGAAAGTGGTCGGCGACGTGTGGGCGCGGCGGTGCGCCGAGTGCCACAAGGGCCGGCGGCCCGTGCCGGAGTTTGTGCGGATCACGAATGTGGAGCACAACCCGTTCCTCGCCGCGCCGCTCGCGAAGTCGGCCGGGGGCAGGGGCGCCTGCAAGGGCGACGTCTTCAGGAGCCGGGAGGACCCCGACTACGCCGCCATCCTCAAGGCGTTCGATGGCACCACGACCGCCCTCAAAGACCGGCCGCGCATGGACATGGACGGCGCCGAGCCGGTCGCCAAGGTGGACCGGTCGAAGATATGAAGGCGGGAGCAACCTTGAGCGTGCATGATGTAGGCCGGGGCAACGCCCCGGCTTCTCAGACCGCGGGAATGGGTGGACGATGCCGGGGCTGTGCCCCGGCCTACATGGCGCTCTTGCTCTGCCTGGGTGTGGTTGCACTGGCTGCCGGAGATGTCCGGGCCGAAGGGCCGCCGGCGGCTGCCGAAACGGCCGTGCAGATCGACCTGGAGGCCGAGTGGAAAGCCCAGTTCGCCCAGCTCCAGGTCGAGATCGCCAATCGCGGACGGTTCGAGAGGATTGCCGCCCAGGCGAAGCGGCCGGAATCGCTGATTCTCAAGGAAGACCGCGATCCCGCGGACGTCGTCCTTCGCCGGACCGAAGCGCTCCTGGCGGACCTGAAGGCCGCGCCGCGGGGCCGCGACCTTGCCGCCGCCGAATCGTCGTTTGCCGCGCTCAAGGCCAGGGGCCGCGAGACGGACCCCAAAGCGTCCGAGGCCCGCTACGCCATCTACCGCAGCGCCTGCGAGCTTCGCCGCCGGATCGCCTTCGCCAACCCGCTCTGCGATTTCGATCGGCTCCTTTTCGTCAAGCGCCACCGGGCCAAGGTGGACCACATGTGCGACCAGTTCTTCGGGTTCAAGGCGCGGCCGGGCGGGGGCGTGTTCATCCTGTCGGACCCGTTCGGCCCGCAGCCGAGGCTCCGCGACGTCCTGGCGGGCGCGGTCTGCCGGGGCGGGCGGTTCGAGGGCAAAGCGCTCACCCCGGGCTCCTTCCTCTCGCCCGACCTTTCGTGGGACGGCAAGGTCATCCTGTTCGCCTACACCGAGTCCGAGCCGAACGAGTACACGTGGACGCCGAAGAGCACGTACCACGTCTTCCGCGTCAACGCCGACGGCACGGACCTCACGCCGCTGACGGACGGCGCATGGAATGATCTTGATCCGTGCTGGATGCCCGACGGCAACGTCGCCCTGATCTCCGAGCGCCGCGGCGGCTACGGGCGGTGCCACGGCCGGCCGGTGCCGGTCTTCACGCTCCACACGATGAAGCCCGACGGCAGCGGCATCACGTGCATCAGCTACCACGAGTCGAACGAGTGGCACCCCAGCATCGCCAACGACGGCATGATCGTCTACACGCGGTGGGACTACGTGGACCGCGGCTTCAGCCAGGCCCATCACCCGTGGATCACGTCGCCCGACGGCCACGATGCGCGGGCGATCCACGGCAACTACCCGAAGAACGTCGGCTCGCGCCCGTGGATGGAGCTCGACGTGCGGGCGATCCCGAACTCCAGCAAGTTCGTCGCCACCGCGGCGGCGCATCACAGCCAGGCCTACGGGTCGCTCGTGCTCGTGGACCCCGACACCGAGGACGACGACTCCTGGGGCCCCGTCCGCCGCCTGACGCCCGACTCGGTCTTCCCGGAATCCGAAAGCGGCACGAAAGAGATGTACGCGACCGCCTGGCCCCTCAGCGAGGACTACTGCCTGGCGGTGTACGATCCCGGCGGGAAGGACTACGGCGTCTACCTCGTCGACGCGTTCGGCAACAAGGAACTCCTCTACCGGGACCCGCAGATCGCCGCCTTGAGCCCCATGCCCGCGCGGCCGCGGCCCGTGCCGCCCCTGCGGCCGTCTGTGGCACGGCCGGCCTCGCCCGGCCGTGGAGAATCGGCGATGGGCCTCGCCACGGCCGGACAAGCCGGCCGTGCCACGGGGCGCGAGGGAGGCGAGGGCGGCGACGGGGCGGAGGCGCCGCCGGAAGGGATCATCGCACTCATTAATGTCTATGACACCATCGATGAGTGGCCGAAGGACGCGCAGGTCGCCGGCCTCCGCATCATCCAGGTGCTGCCGAAGTCGACGCCCAACGCCAACGATCCGCGGATCGGCTACGGGAGCCAGAAGGGCGCCCGGGCCGTCCTGGGCACGGTGCCCGTCGAGCGCGACGGCAGCGCGCACTTCCGCCTGCCCGCGGGCAAGGCCGTCTACTTCCAGGCGCTCGACCGTGAG
>JAPLML010000042.1 GCA_026387055.1 Planctomycetota bacterium
CGGCGGTCCAGAGGTCGTCGTACATCTCGGGCGCCGCGCCGAGGACGCGCTGGTACGGCCGGTCGACGTGCTTGATGTGAAGCTGGGCCGAGAGGTCCGCCGCCGCCGAGAACGCCTCCCGCGCGTCGCCGACATACAGCCCCTTCAGGCCCTGGCGCGTGACGACCATGTCGAAGCTGGTGATCGGAATCTTCACGAACTCCACGGCCCGGTCGATCACGCGCCGCACCACCGTATCCTTGACGCCGTTGATCTTCCAGTTGGTCACCAGGGCGCCGAGCCAATGGAAGAAGTGGATGATCGCGGGCCCCGCCACGCCGGGGAAGAGGTACTTGTGGCCGCCGGAGAAGCCCGCCACCTCGTGCGGGAAGGTCGGCCCGACGATGAAGAGGTGGTCGTAATCGAACAGGCGGCGGTTGAGCTCGACGGGCACGTCGCGGGCGTAGCGGCCTTCGCTCAAGCGGTCCATCTCGGCGGCCGAGAGCGTGCCGACCACCCGCAGGGCCGCGGGGTTGTTCCACTCGTGGTTGAAGACGCCGAAGCGGCCGTAGTGCTTCGCCTGCTCCGCGGCCGACAGGTCGAGCATCTTGAGAATCTTCTCGTCGCTCATCGGCATGTGGGTGCCGAGGGCGATGAGAAAATCCAGGCGGGCGACCCGGCCGGCCAGCACGTCCGCGAGCGTGCGGAACATGAGGCCCACCGGAGCGGTGCGCGTGGAGTCGGGAATGAGCGCCAGGATGCGCTTCCCCGCCAGGTCGAGGCCGTCGACCGCCTCGCGGCACCGGTCGCGCACTTCCGCCTGCGAGATGACGCCGTGCTTGTGGCCGGAACCGATCATCACGTCATGTCCCTTCAACCGTGAAGCCCAATGCCTCGAGCACCGTCTTTGCCGCAGGATTCGGCCCGGCGAGTTCGACCGTCGTCTCGGGGAACTCCCGCCGGACGGGGTAATTCTTGCGGAGTCCGTCGAACCACTTCCCGCGCTTCTCGGGCGGCTCGTGCACGATGGCCCTTAACCGCCCATCGTCGGCTTCAATATCATACGCCGCCCGCGTGGCCGCGTGAATGGCCTTGTCCACCGTGATGCCTGTGGCACGGCCGGCTTGTCCGGCCGTGGTGTCGCGCTGCGGCTCATTCCCACGGCCGGACCAGCCGGCCGTGCCACATTCCTGCAAGAGGCGCACGCGCGGGTTGGCCGGCGGCGGCATCAGGGGCGAGGGGTCCCACGCCCGCCGCAGGCCGAAGTGCCGGCACAGCGCCTCCAGAACCATCCGCGTTCCGTTGACCTTGCCGTCGTAGGAGTACCCGGCGATGTGCGGCGTGGCGAGGTCCACGCGCTCCAGGAGCGCGAGGTCGATGTTCGGCTCCTTCTCCCACACGTCGAGGACCACGTGGCCGAGGCGTCCGGCGGCGATGGCCGACTTGAGCGCGGCCGTCTCCGCCACGGCCCCGCGCGATGTGTTGAGCAGCGTCACGCCGGGCTTGAGCCGCGCGATCAGCGCGTCGTTGATCATGTGGTACGTGGGGTCGGGCCCGCCGCGCTCCAGCGGCACGTGGAAGGTCACCACGTCGGCGTCGGCAAGGGCCTCGATGGGCAGGAAGCGTGCGTCGCCGGTCTTGCGGGCGAGGGGCGGATCGTTCCGCAGGACCTTCAGGCCGATGGCCTCGGCCATGAGGGCGAGCCTTCCGCCGACGTTCCCGCAACCGACAGTGCCGAGCACCTGCCCCGTCATCGAGAAGCCGCCGCGTTTCGCGAGGACCGCCAGGGCCGCGAGCACGTACTCTGCCACGCTGCGGGCGTTGGAGCCCTGGGCACTGGCGAAAGCGATGCCGCGCGAGGCCAGGTACGCGAGGTCCACGTGGTCGAAGCCGATCGTGGCGGTGGCGACGAACTTGACGGGACTCTTGGCCAGAAGGGACTCATCGACGCGCGTGACGCTCCGCACCAGCAGGGCGTCGGCGCTGCGCAGCACGTCGGGCGCGATGCGGTCGGCGGGAAGGGCCACGACCTCGCCCAGGGGGCCGAAGGCTTCCACCAGCAGCGGGATGTTCGCGTCGGCGATGATCTTCACGCCGCTACTCGTTCCACGGCGTGTGGAAGGCGCCCTCGCGGTCGGTCCGCTCGTACGTGTGGGCGCCGAAGCAGTCGCGCTGGGCCTGCGTCAGGTTCTGCGGCAGCCGGGCGGCGCGGTACGAGTCGAGGTACGCCAGCGAGGCCGACAGCCCGAGCACCGGCACGCCGCTCCTGACCGCCTCGCCCACGACCGAGCGCAGGGCCCTGGCGCGGGTGTTGGCGATCTTGGCGAAGTTGCGGTCCACCAGCAGGTTGGCCAGCGCGGGGTTCCTCTTGTAGGCGGCCGCGATGGGATCGAGCAGCTTCGAGCGGATGATGCATCCGCCTTTCCAGATCCGCGCGATCTCGTCCAGGCGGAGGTCGTACTTGTACTCCTTCGACGCCTCGCGCGCCAGCGCCAGCCCCTGGGCGTAGCACGTGATGACCG
>JAPLML010000406.1 GCA_026387055.1 Planctomycetota bacterium
CGGCGTCCGTGGTCTTGGTGCCGCCGAGGTCCAGCCACTGCAAGTCTTTGAGTTCCTTCAGTTCCTTCATGCCGGCGTCCGTGATCTGGGTGCTGCTGAGGTTCAGCGACTGCAGGTCCTTAAGCTCCTTCAGGTCCTTCAGGCCGGTGTTCGTGATCTGGGTGCTGCTGAGGTTCAGTATCTGCAGGGCCTTAAGCTACTTCAGGTCTTTCAGGCTGGCGTCCGTGATTTGGGTGTGGCTGAGGTCGAGATACTTCAGGGCCTTAAGTTCCTTCAGGTCCTTCAGGCCGGCGCCCGTGATTTGGGTGTGGTTGAGCCAGAGCATCTGCAGGGCCTTAAGCTCCTTCAGGTCCTTCAGGCCGGCGTCCGTGATCTGGGTGTAGCTGAGGCCGAGAAAGCCCAGGCCCTCAAGTTCCGTCAGTTCCTTCAGGCCGGCGTCCGTGATCTGGGTGCCCGTGAGGATCAGCCTCCGCAGGCCCTTAAGCTCCTTCAGCTCCTTCAGGCCGGCGTCCGTGATTTGGGTGCCCGCGAGGTGGAGATACTGCAGGCCCTTCAGTTCCTTCAGGTTCTCCAGGCCAGCGTCCGTTATCTTGGTGCTGGGGAGTTCCAGCGAGTACAGGTCCTTAAGTTCCTTCAGGTCCTTGAGGCCGGCGTCCGTGATCTTGCTACCGTACAGGCTGAGCGTCCGCAGGTCCTTAAGCTCCTTCAGGTCCTTCAGGCCGGCGTCCGTGATGTTGGTGTTTCTGAGGTCAACACCGACGACTGGCCGGCCAGGGCGCTGCTCGTCCCTGGTCACCTTGCCGCCCAACTTGATGATCGCGTTGACGGCCTTTTATTCCTGGCCCGCTGGCTCCTGGCCGTACCCGGCAAGACACACCGCCAGCGAGAACAGCAAGGCAATGAGGCGCATCATGGTCTGGCCTCCAAGAAGGAACCTGCTGCGTGGCCCACCCGCAGGGCGAACGCCGACACGCTCATACATTTGGATTCTACTGGTTCCGGGGGCGTGCCGCAAGGTTCCGAGAAGTCTGGGGTTTGCGGCACAGAAGGAGTTCGTAAGTCATTCGTAGCCAGAGAGACTTACGTACGGCGAGTGCGGGGTCGTTGACGTCAGGATTCCAACCTCGCAGCGCACTGCGGCCACGGCCTTGAACGCCGAACGGGGAGAACCCGGCCCCTTGCGGTGGCCCGGCTCTCCCCGTCCGCTGCGATGAGACGTTGGAAGTCGGCGCGCAGCCGACGCTTGATCGCGCCGGCGCGCCTGCTTGTCACTCGCCTGCTACTCTTTGGCCTTCTTGCCGCCGCGGGCGCCGAAGGTGCCCACGCTGATGCGAACTGCCTTGCCGTCCGTGATGGAAGCCATGACCTGCTGGCCAACAGCGAGGTCCTTGAGCTCGGCCTTCACGCTGGCCGTGATCTGGGTGCTGTCATCCACGGTGATGGTCTGCTCCTCGTTGTTCCTCCCCCCCTTGACGGTCACCTTCTTGCTTTCGACGTCGATCTTCGTGACCTCGCCGCCGGCCCGCGTGTCGCCCTGAACGATCCTGACGCGATCGCCGACCTTGAGGTCCGCCAGCTTGACCGGGGCCTGCTTGGTGATCTGCGTCTCGTCCGTGACTTCGGCCTTCACGTCAGTGGTGTTTCCCTCCCGCTCGGAGGTGATCGTGAGGGTCTTGCCGTCGATCTTGGTGATCTTGCCGAACGTCCCTCTGCCGCCGGGACCCCTGGCCCCTTCCGCGGCCAACACGCCGTCCACGACCACAAACCCGAGAACGGCCACCACTGCCAACAGTAAACCAATGCGTTTCATAGCCTCTTCTCCTTGCCGCAGTCTGCGGCTGCTGGATGTACGGTAGGGTAAACGTACGAGGGCCGCAAAACTTGCATGGTAGTGGAAACGGGGTGCGCGAAGGGTTTCCGTTCGCGGCGTGCCGCCCCATTGACTGGGTTCCAGAGGACGCTATTCTTGGGATTCGGCGGCCCATGCGCGGCGGGCAAGACCCCCCGCCGCGCGGAGACTTATCAGGCTGCGCACCAAGCGATGGTCCTGGAAGGAGTTGTCGGAATGACCGCGAGACCCATCGGCTGGATGACCTGGACCGGCGTGATCGTCCTGGGCATCTACGGCGTGACTTGGGCGGCCGATCCGCTGGCGGCGTCGGTGGGCATCTTCGACACAGGCACTTCGGCGGCGGCGCCCCTGTCGGGCCAGGCCATTGCGGCCAAGGCCGGGTGGACCCAGGTCCCGGAAGACAAGACCGCCCACAAGTTCAAGGGCGACGCGGTCCTCGCGAACGACCGCCTCACGGCCGTGTTCCGCCAGGGCGGCCCGGGCGTCGAGCTCTACGTCGGCGGGGCGCAAGGGCCGGTCCTGCGGACGGTGCTCGCGCCGATGACCGACAAGGCGGCGGCGCGGCTTGCGTCGGTCGCCGTCGCGAAGAATGCGGCCGGTGAGGCCGCGCTGGATGCCGCCTTCAAGTCGCCCGGCGGCAAGGACGCCACCGTGCGATTCGAACTCCAACCCGGCCAGGTGTTCATCCGGACCGAGGCCCGCGGCGGGGCGGGGCGGCTGCGCGTTGAGGCCCCCTGCCGCTTCGCCGTCCTGCCGGACTTCTTCGCCGACGACATCGCGGTCGACGCCGCCGAACTGCCCGCGGCCAGGGCGGAGCTGCCGAGCGAGAACTTCCTGCTGCATCTGGT
>JAPLML010000474.1 GCA_026387055.1 Planctomycetota bacterium
GTTGCCGATGGCAACGAGGTCGATGGCGTGGCGCTGAAGCTCGGTGAAGAGCGCGGCCTTGCCCTCGGGCACCTTCTTCTGCGGCTCCAGCGGATAGATGATCGTCTCGCCCAGCAGGGCCCCGGCGGCGTCGAGCGCGACCACCTTGCACCCGGTGCGGAAGCCCGGCTGGACGGCCAGCACCCGCTTGCCGCGCACGGGCCGCGTCATCAGGAGGCTTCGCAGGTTGGCGCAGAAGACGTCGATGGCGTGGTCGTCGGCCCGGTCGAGGAGCTGGCGGCGGACTTCGCGCTCCACGGCCGGCAGGACGAGCCGCTGAAGGGCGTCGGTGGCCACCGCCTCGAGGAACTCGCGGAAGCGGTGCGCGACAGGCGGCGCGGATTGCGGATTGAGGATTGAGGATTGCGAATTGCGGCTCGGGACGGCCAACAACTCCTCGCGGCCAATCCGCGATTCGCAATCCGCAATCCGCAATTGCAGGATGACCGGGAAGAGTTTCTCTTTCAGGGCCTCCGCGGGAACTTCGATGGCAACCTTGAGAGCCTTGCTCCGTTCGCCGCGGCTGACGGCCAGGATGCGGTGCGGCGGAAGGTGGCTGATCGGCTCCTGGAACTGGAAGTACGCGCGGAACTCGGCCGCCTGTTTCCCCCCACCGGGCGCCTGCTGCGCCTTGAGGATGCCTTTCTCGAGGACCAGCCGCCGGGCGGCGCCGCGGACGCGGGGGCTCTCGGCAATGCGGTCGGCCAGGATGTGCCCGGCGCCGGCCAGCGCTTCGTCGGGGCTCCGGACCTCTTTCTCGGGATTGACGAACTCGGCGGCCTTGGCCGCGAGGTCAGGACCCTCGGCGGGGGGTGACCAGGCGTAGCTCGCCAGCGGCTCGAGGCCCTTCTCGCAGGCCACGAGGCCGGCCGTCCGCCGCTTCGGACGCAGCGGGCGGACTTGGTCCTCGATGCTCTCCAGGTCGCCGGCCTCTTCGAGGCGGACGCGGAATTCCGGTGCGGCCGCGCCGGCCGCCTCGGCGATCCGCAGGACCCGCTGGCGGGCGTCGGCCAAGGCGCCCAGTTCCCGCCGCGCCTCGACCAGCCGCTGGAGGGTTGTCTCGTCCATTCCGCCCGTCACGGACTTGCGGTAATGGGCAACGAAGACCGGACTGAGTCCGGAATCGAGGAGGGCACAGACCGGCGGGACCCGCTCGCGGCTGACTCCCAGCCGCTGGGCCAACTTCGCGGATAAGTCAGCGGGCATGAGCCTCGCAACCTTCTTGCCTATGGGCCAACGTTACGCCAGAGAAACGGACACGCTAGTATACGCTTCCGGGGGCGGATGCAACAGGTTTTTCCGGAAGTCGGTAGTGCTACAACGCCACTTAACCTCGTGCGCGGTGGGTCTCCTGACCCACCGCGCGGCAATTGCCCCCGGGCGGCGAGATAACGGTCGCCGCGGCGACCGCGGCGGGTCGGGAGACCCGCCGCGCGAAGTGGCATTGTAGTAGTAGTGCTCAAGTCGCAGATAACGGGTGGCATGGCCACAGCCCTACGGTTGTTCCGGCGGTCGCTTCTCCGCGGCAATCGTGAACGTCTTGGGGGAGGCCTCCCCCGCCAGAGGAAGCGTGACAGCCGCTTCGGGATTGCTCTGGAGATCCAGGAATACGTCCCTGTCCGCCTGGACCGAGGCCTGGGTACCCTGGGACGCGGCGAACGGCCGGACGCCCTTCTTGATGACGATGACGATCGGCACCCCGATCTCCCGCTTGGCCTTGATCTCGACGGTCTTGTTCGCGTAGACGGTGACCGTGAGCGAGACCAGGCCCTGGTGGATGGCGTCCCAGACCTCGATCTGCCTGGCGTAGCCGGGCCGGCTGGGCCCTCGATGGGGTGCCAGGAACCCCGACCTCGGCTTCGGTTCGGGGGGCCCCGGCGGCTTCGCGGTGGGCGATGTGCCTGACCGGGGGACCGTGCGTTTCGGCGGTGGCGGCGCGTTGGGACTCAGGTCAATCACGCTGGGCACGGAAGGCTCGCCCGGCGGCGAGACGGGTTGCCCGGAAGCGCCGGCCCCCTCCGGATGGGTCTGGGGCACTTGCGGCACGGGTGGCGGCGGGAGGATGGAACCCGAAGGCCCCATCAGGAACACCGCGTAGATTCCGAGGCCGAGGCCGATCCCCACGACGGCGGCAACCAGGGCCACCAGGACCATGTTCACGGATTTCCGCTCCGGCTTCTCGTCCGGCTTCTTCTCTTGTGCGGCCTGCTGATCGGCGGCGCCCGGCGCGGGGGGAGGCGGGGCCTCGCTCTTGAGGGGAATCTGGATCGCGGCCCCGCACTTCGCACACTTACCGCGCTTTCCCGCCAGGTTGGCCGGGGCGCGGAGTTGGGCTCCGCATTTCTTGCAGAACGTCACGATCGCGTTCGGGACGGATTCCGCGGGCATCACTCACTCCTCCCAATGATATAACGGCCAAACCGGGCAAAAGATACGGAAATGTGCGGGGGCGTGGTGGGTGCAAAGCACCCGCCCTACATGGATTCGTGGGAGAGCTTGATGAGGGATTCCAGCACCTGCTTCGCGGCACCGGAGTCGATGCTCCCGGCGGCGAGGCGAAGACCATCACGCAGATCGGGGGCCAAGCCCGCCACGTAGATCGCGGCGGCGGCGTTCGCCAGGACCACGTCGCGCTTCGGGCCCTTCTTGCCGGCGAGCACGGCGCGGATGATCTCCGCACTTTCGAGGGCCGTGTCGCACTGGATGGCCTCGAGCGGCGCCACCGGCAGGCCCAGCCGCGCCGGCGAAAGGTCGTAGCAGGTGACCGCCCCGCCCCGGACCTCGCACACGTGCGTCACGGCCGAGAGGCTGATCTCATCCAGCCCCGACGCCGAATGGACCACCAGGGCGTGCTCGGTCCGAAGGCGCAGCATCACCTCGCCGATCGTCTGGAGCAGGTCCTTCGCGAAAACGCCCATGACCTGCCGCCGGGCGCCGGCCGGGTTGGTCAGCGGACCGAGAACGTTGAAGATGGTGCCGATGCCGATATCCTTGCGGACCGCCGCCGCATACCTCATCGCCCCGTGGAGCTGGGGCCCGAAGAGGAAGCCCATCCGTGCCTCGCGAATGCAGCGGGCCACGACGGTCGGCATGGCCGTGACGTTCACGCCCAGCACCTCCAGAACGTCCGACGAGCCGGACTTGGAGGTCGCGCCGCGGTTCCCGTGCTTGGCCACGTAGGCCCCCGCCCCGGCGGCGACAATGGCAGCGCAGGTCGAGATGTTGAACGTTTGCTTCCCGGTGCCGCCGGTCCCGCACGTGTCGACCACGGGAAGGTCGGCGACGTCGATGCGCGTGGCCTTCTCGCGCATGACGAGGGCGGCCCCGGCGATCTCGTCGGCCGTGGGGCCCTTGATGGCGAGGGCCGTCAGGTAGGCGGCGATCTGGGCGGGCGTGGCCCGGCCTTCCATGATGCTGTGCATGGCCTCGCGGGATTCGTCGAGCGTCAGGTGTTCGCCGCGGGCGAGCTTTTGGATGAAAGGTATCACATCACACCTCGATGGCGGCCCCGTCGGCGGCCTCAGAGACCCAGATCCGCGGCGCCAGGCCCGTCTCCTTCTCATATCGGCTGAGAATCGCCTCTCGCAACAGTCCGACCGCCTCCGGCCGGGCCAGCGTCACCGTGCATCCGCCAAACCCGGCCCCCGTCAGGCGCGACCCCAGGACGCCCGGCACGCCGCGCGCGGTCCGGACCAGCAGGTCGAGCTCCGGCCCGCTCACTTCGTAATCGTCGCGCAGCGAGTCGTGGCTCTCGTTCATCAGGCGGCCGAAGCGGTCGAGGTCCCCCGCCTTGAGCGCCCGGGCCGATTCCAGGACCCGCGCATCTTCCATTATAACATGCCGGCACCGGCGGCGCACCACTTTCGGCAGGGCCGACTCGTGCGCGCGGAACAGGTCCGGCGACACGTCGCGCAGCTCCTTGACGTCGGGGTCGAACTTGCGCAGGCGCCCCGCCCCTTCCTCGCACTGGCCGCGGCGCTCGTTGTAGGCGCCCGACGTG
>JAPLML010000623.1 GCA_026387055.1 Planctomycetota bacterium
CTCGCAATCGCCATAAAGGCGCGAAGACCGCGGAGTATGGTCGCGGTTCGAATGCGGTGGCGGCCCTCCGGGCAATCGCGTTCGGGCCTGGTGGCGGCCGCGCTGGGACGAAGCGCTGTGGGTCCCGTCACCGCGAAAGAAAGTAAGGGGTGAAGTGCCATGGCTCTCGACGAAGGCAAACCGGGCGGACCACCGCCGGCGGATCAGCCGCGCATCCACGTGGACTCCGATTGGAAGAAACAGGCCCAGGCCGAGAAGGAGCGGCTGGCGCGCGAGGTCGAGCGGCAGGCCGCGCCCCTGCCCCCGCCGTCGCCGGGCGTCGGGGCCGGGCCGGGTCCGACGATTCCCGCCGAGCGCCCGATGGGCGAGATACCGCCCGCCAGTTTCCCGACGCTGGTTGAGACGCTGGCGACACAGGCGGCCATCTTCCTCTCCGACCGTGTCGACCCCGAGACGGGCCAGTCGCTGCAGCACCTGGAGCTGGCGAAGCACACCATCGACCTCCTGAGCATGCTCGAGGAGAAGACCAAGGGCAACCTCACCGATGAGGAAAAGCGGGTCCTGGACTCGATGCTCTACGAGCTGCGCATGGCCTACATCTCGGCGGCGTCGTAGGGCGATGCCTTTCGCGTGCCGCGGGTTGCTTGTCAACGTACGTGTTTGGCGTGGGTGGCACGGTCACGCGCCGTTGCGTGACCGTGCTTGCCCCCCCCGTGACCCTGCACGGCCACGCAACGGCGCGTGGCCGTGCCACCCGGCAATCTGGTATGACGCTAAACACATACTTGTCAACCCGTGGCACATGAGGGCTGTGGGCCGCGGCCTCGTGTCTGGCCCTGCGTGAAACGCATGCGTACGCACACGGCGGTACTGGCGATGCTCTTCCTGGCGGCGGCCGTGGCCGGTTGCGGCCGGGGCGGCCGGCAGGAGGGTCCGCCGGCGCCGCCGCTATCGGTCGACGAGGAGATCGAGTTGGGCCGCGTGCTGGCCCCGCGCGTGGAGGCCGATTTCGGCGGACGTCTCGACGACCCGGCGATCCAGGCCTATGTGCGGACCGTCGGTGAGCGCGTCGCGCGGTCGACGCCCCTTCACGGGCTGCCGTACCATTTCTCGGTGCTCGCGAGCGCTGCGCCGGCGGCCTCGGCTCTGCCGGGCGGGCCCGTGTACGTGACGCGCGGCCTCCTGGAGCAACTGGATGCCGAAGGCGAGCTGGCGGCGGCGCTGGCGCGGGAGTTGGCCCATATCAACGCGCGGCACGTGGGCCGCGAACTGGCCCTGAAGTTCGGCGGGCCGGCGCTCGCCGCCACCGTTCCGGGCGCCGGCGGCTACGGGAAGGCCGATGCGGGCGCGCGGCAGGCGAGGCTGGCGCGCGTCGCGGCCGCGGTTCGGGAACTCCGCTACGACGAGGCGACGGAAGGCGAGGCGGATCGGCTGGGGCTGGATTACCTGGTGGCGGCTGGGTACAATCCCGCCTCGATGGTTGAGCTGTTGGAGGCCGCGGCGGCGCCCGGCCCAGCCGCGCCGCCCGGCGGGGCGCGACCCGCGCCGGACAGTCGGGTCGGAGCGATCCGCCGCATGATCGCCCGCAAATACGTGGACCGCGGCGGCCGGGTCGGCCGGGAAGAATACGCGAGAGAGGTGCTGGACCGACTCAAGATTGCACCGCCTGTGTCGGCAGCCAGGGCTCTGATCGGGGGATCCACGTGAGCTTACTGCGACAAGGGCTTTGGGCCGTGGTGCCGGCGGCAGCGGTCGTGCTGGCGGGCTGCGCGGATAGCCGCGCGGTGCGCCGCCAGGCCGACAGGGTGTGCGACCGGCTGACGGCGTGCGGCGATCTCACCCCCGCGCCGCAGGCACGTCCCTCCTCGCCGGCGGCCTCCACGGAGGGGCCGGACAAGTCGACGTTGACCCTCTACCTGGCGCCGCGCGATGGAGACCCCCTCGAGGTGGTGGCCGCCGAGCCGCCCGCCAAGCCCGGCGAGCCGGCCGCGGCAGGGGAGAAGAAGGCCGAGCCGGCCGAGACGCCCTTCAAGCCGATCCAGGGCCAGTCCTTCGGCGAGATTCTCAAGAGCGACGTCAAGGCCGCCCCGTTGGCCCTGTGGCGCGGCACGAAGTACTCCTTCTACAACGCGCAGAATATCGTGGTTCTGAGCCTGGTCTTCGGTGCCGACCGGATTGTTCGGGCCACGCTCGACGATCAACTGCGCGCGGAGCTTCGCCACGAACACACCAGCCTGCACGCCACGGGCGACTTCGGCAGTGTCATCGGCAACCCGGCCCTGCACCTGGGCATCGGCGGCGCCTGGTACCTCTACGCCGTGAACGAGCGCGACGCGAAGCAGCACGATCTCTCGACGACAATGCTCGAGGCGCTGACGGTCAACGGGCTGAGCACGCTCCTGCTCCAGGTTTCCGTGAACCAGCACGGGCCGAACGGGGACAAGTACGGATGGCCGTCGGGCCACATGTCGTCCAGCATGTGCTTCGCCTCGGTCATCCACGAGTACTACGGCTGGCAGTGGGGGTTGCCGTGCTACCTGCTGGCGGGCTACTCGGGCGCCTCGCGCCTCGTAGATCGCGAGCACAACCTGTCGGACCTCTTCTTCGGTGCGGGGCTGGGCTGGGTCATCGGGCACAGCGTCGTCAAGGGCGAGCTGCCCCAACTGGCCGGGTTCTACGTCCTTCCTTACCGCAGCGCCGAGGCCGGGGGGCTGATGTTCATGAGGCAATGGTGAGTCCTCGGGCGCACGCGGCGCGGTTTCGCGGATTCCTCAGGCCCGGAGGCGCTTTTCTCAACCGGCGGGTCGGGGCGCGCCCGGGCGGGCCGTTTCCGTCTCGGGGCATGGAATGGATATAATGTAATGCGTTATTGGGTTGGGATCCTCGGCGTCGTGGCGGCGGCGCGGCTCTTCTCGGGGTGCGACCTCGGGCAGGCCGACCCCGCGGCGGCGAAGCCGCGCCTGCTGGCCGCCGGCGACCTCAACACCCTCTACGTCGCGCTAGGTCGGGGCGAGGGCGATGCCGCGGTGTTCCGATTCTGGCAGCGCGACGCCCGGGGCACGTGGCACGAGGGGGCGCCGGGGCCGGGCGTTATCGCCGCCGCGGCCGCGTGGCGCGAGAACCTCCTGGTGTTCTTCCCGAGCGGCCGGTACGGCCTGTTCGG
>JAPLML010000478.1 GCA_026387055.1 Planctomycetota bacterium
GGGATTTGTATGACCAAGCGCACGGCTGCCGTGCTGTTCATCGCCCTGGCCGCGGTCTACCTGGCCGCCGTCAACGGCTCGTGGGCCGTCCGGCCCGACAGCGCCCTGTACCTGGGCCTGGGGCAGAGCCTGGCCGAGGGCCGGGGCATGGAGTTCAACGGCAGCCAGTACTGGGCCATCCCGCCCGTGGCGCCGATGCTCTTGGCCGCGTGCCGGATGGTGCACCCCGGCTACTTCCTGAACAACCTGGTGATGCACCTCGCGGCGCTGGCGGCCGTCGCCGTGGCCGTAGCCACGATCCGGGAGCTCGCCCGGGACCTGCCGGAGGGGATGCAGAAGCACCTGCCCTGGGCGGCGGCCCTCGTGATCGGCCTTTCCGCCGGCCTGTTCGTCCACGCGTCGCTCGTCCTGACGGACGTGCCGTTCCTGCTCTTCATATCAATTGCCATCTATGCATTTGTTCGCGGCGGCCGGGGCCATTGGGGCTGGTACTTCGTCGGCGCCGCCGCGCTCCTCGTGGCGAGTTGGACACGGCTGCCGGGCGTCATCTTCACGGCAGGACTGGTGCTCGCGGTGCTCCTCGACCGACGCCGCGAGGGATACCGCCGGCGGGTGCTCGCGGCGGCGGGCGCGGGGGCGATCGTCCTGGCGGGCTTCCTGGCGTGGTTCTTCCTCGTGCGGACGCGGGGCGACCCGGGCGCCATCGACTATGCCGCCGTCGTGACGGGCGAGCGGTTCAACATCTTCTCGCCGTCGAAGTGGCCGGCCCTCCTGGAAGCCGCCGCCAACTTTCCGGCGGCGCTGGCCGGCACGATCACGGACCAGAAACTGGAGGCCTGGCACTTCAACCTCGTGCCGACGGCGGTGCTGCTGGTGGGCGTGTGGACGCTCCTTCGCCGCCGGCAACTGGTCGTCCTCGCCCCCCTCGTGCTTTACGTCGGCTTCCTGATCGTCCTGGACCCGACGAGCGTGTGCGAGAGATACTTCCTGCCCGTCATGCCGATGCTCGTTTACGGGCTGCTGGTGGGCGCTCAGACGCTGCGCCTCGCGCTGGAGGGCCTGACCCGCCGCCCTGCGTGGCCCGGCTGGGCAATGGCGATTGTCGTGGCTTGCTGCGTCGGGATCAGCGTCCCGAAGATCGCCCGCGAGATCTACTGGATGCGCCATCCGCAGTTCTACGCGGTGTACGATGGCGGCAAGTGGAGCGATTTCCGAAACGTCTCGGCCGTGCTTCGCGAGCGCGGCCGCCCGGAGGCCGACGCGGTGGTCGCGTCGCAGCCGACCATCGTTCACCACCTCTCGGGCCTTCGCGTGGCAGCGGGGCCGCCGCTTTGGCCGCGCGAAGGGCCGCGGGCTTACAAGAGCCTGCCGCCCAAGGAGTTCGCCCAGGCGGTGGCGCGCGGTCCGTGGCGCTTCGTCGTCATGCCGGCCGAGACGCCCGACTGGAGCGAGCCGATGATGAAGGCGATCGAGGAATCGGGCGCGTTCCGCCCCGCCGAGATGTTCGGCCGCCTGGTCCTCTTCGAGCGCCGCCCGGAGGCACGCGTTGACTGAGGGCTTGGTTGCCGGGTGGCATGGCCACGTATGGCCGGAGAAAGGGTGACGCCATGGAGGTCGCGCGGCGGCGCAGGATCCTGCGGGCCGTCGAGGACGCGGTGCTCTTTGCGGCCACCGTGCTCCTGGCGTTCTGGGCCTTCGGCGACCGCTCGCCCGCGTGGCTCACACCGCTCTACGTGGCCGGCGCCCTGGCGGCCGCGATCTTCGTCCGGCGGATGGTGGTATGGTCAAGGGCGAGGAAGGACAAGGGATAGTGTTGCGCGGTGGGCGGTCCTGCCCACTGCACCTTGGGGCGGGACACGGCGTCCGAGTCGCTGTGCAGGTGCCGCTCGTAGACCTTGTTGGAGGCGTTGTCGAAGGCCGTCGTGAAACCGACGACGGCCTCGGTGTTGGCGTAGCCCTTCTGGGCGTTCAGGCCGGCGTTCAGATAGCGGTTTGGTAATGATCGGTCGGATCCGTTACCTACAAGCGGTCCTCGAACCACCGGACGGGGAAGGCGCCAACCCCGTTTCTTCCCCTCAATCGAACCGTCCTATACCCTCTGACTGCATTAGGGCCCCCATCCGTCTTCGAGTGCCCCATGCGGTGCCGGAGCTTCTACCACAGTTGCCTGGTTCGTCCGTAGCGGGTGGCATTCTGTGACTGTTGTTTATCGCGCGCCCCAGCCGGTTCCCTCGCCTCCTGTTTTCTCAATTCCGAATAGAGGGACACTACGATGCGCCCGGAGGCAGGGCGCCACGCAGCCGTCAAGACACTTGAACGCCGGGGTTCAAACTCCGGAGGATCCTTCTTCTGAAATCCTACCATCACATCGTAGAGGTGCACGATCCTGCCTTCCAACTTCCAGGTTCCCGTGTTCTCGTAGACTGCCTGCCCAGCGCGCGAAAGCCTCTGGGAGTACGTGCCGTCTTCCCGGATGACAAACACCTCAGTGGCCCCGTTAGCGTAATTGCCAACGTAAGTGCCCACCAGATCCGCGGTTTCCTCCCCTGCGCATCCATCAAGGAAGACCCCGGCACACAACGCTACGCACAGCATGCTCATGAATCGCAACCTGTGTCCAGAGAACCACCCTCGCACCCTCAAGGCAATGCCCCCGGCAACCAGACCCAAGCAGGCGGCCTGTTGTTGTGGTTCCGCCGCTTGATTTCGCACGCGAGACATGTGCATCGCCATCGCCCTCAGAAGTCCAGCGTTTCCTCCCAGTCGAAATTGAGGTTGATCCTCCCACCAAGTGGGCCTCTCTCGGCATCGGGGCTGTCTACTGCTTTGTCCTGGCCACCAAGCGGTCGAAGCAGCCCAAGGCCGATTCGGCCGACTCGGAATCTGACAGACCGCCTGAATCCGGCGTGTAAGCGCGCAGCGCCCCCGGCATGCCGTGCCCCCACGGGCGAGCCGTGTCACCGCCTCACAACCGAATGAACTCCGCCTTCTCCGGTTCCCAGACGAGCTGGCCGGTCTCCTCCTTCGAGACCCATTCCACGTGGCCGTCGACAAACCCGATCAGGTAACCGTCCTCGGAATCGTCGAGCGGGCGCAGCAGTTCCCTGCCGCCGACCGCGTCTCCGCCTTCTTCCGCCTCGAAGAGAAGAACCGTGCGCTGCGGCGTAGCGATATCGGCCAGCCGAACGCCGGCGAGCGCCTCGTTCAGGGCGAACGCCCGCCCCTGCGGGGCCATCGGCCCCTTGAGGTACGACTGCAGCGCCTCCGGAAACTCCTCCGCCGTCGGCAGGCGGCCGCGATGGTCCTCGGCAAAAGCGCGGGCCGCCTTCACGAGCGCCTTCATCGCGGTCATCGACTGGGCGGCCATCTCCGCATTCGGCTCGGCGAGGGCAATCACGTGCGGTCCCAAAGGACGGTGCATCGTCGCCGTCAGAAACATCGCCATCAGGGCGAACGGCACGCACACGATGATCCAGAGGCATAGCCCGACCGCCGAGGTCACAATCCCCGCGATCGCCAGGCCCCTGCCCTTGACCGCGCCCCCGCCGCGGCGCACGCTCCGCAGGCCCACGAAGCCCAGGATCAGCCCCGGGATGGCCGTCAGGCCGAGCGTGCAAAACGTCAGGATGCCGAAGATGAGGCTCGCGACGGCCGACCCGCTCGTCTTGGCCTGCGGGGGCGGCGGCGCGCCCGGGGGAAGAACTTCACCGGTTTGAGGAAGCTCCGTCATCGCTCGTCCTCCTTCTTGGCCGACAGCCGTGTCTCCTCAAGGCTAGCCGCAGCCGAGGGGCCCGTGCAAGGATAATCTCCGGCGCGGGCGGCTCGCGCGCTTGACGGGGCCGACAGCACACGATATGCTCACCCTCAGCCACGAGAATCTGGACGCGGAGAGGTGCCAGAGCGGCCGATTGGGTACGCTTGGAAAGCGTATGTACCCGTAAGGGTACCCAGGGTTCGAATCCCTGCCTCTCCGCCACTTGGCTCAGGCCTCCGGTGAATTCCTTCGCTTCCCGGAGCGTTCTTCCTCGCCGCTTGAGGCATCCTGCCACGGCGGAGGGCCGGCGATGCGGCTGAGCAGTCTGGCGATTCTGGTCCTGTCGATCCTGCCTGCGATCCTGTCAAGCCCTGTCCCGGCGGCTGAGGCGGTCCGCGTCGCGCCTGCCGCGGTCATCCTTGGCGGCGAGGCGGCGCCGGCCAGCGCCGCCGTGTGCGGGTTCGCCGTCGTGGCGCGCAAGTCCGGGCCACAGGTCGCCCTCCTAGGGCCGACGGCCTTCATCGCCTGCGTGCGTCAGGGCGAAGAGGCCGCGGTCGCCGTGCCCGTTCAAGGCGTCGCCGGCCCCTTCACGATTTCCGCCGAAGCCACGGTTCTGGCGGGCCAGAAACCCTCCGTGGAGCTCACCGCCGGGACCCAGACAACCCAGCGCGCCCTATCGTGCGGTGAAAGCGCGCGCCTTGCCCTTCAGGGAAATGCAGCGGGGCAAGGGTGCGTCGTTCGCCTGACGACCCGCGGCGATGCGGGCGAAGCGGCCGTCCGCTGGCGCGGCCTCCGCTTGACGGCAGGCAGTGAATCCATCGAGATTCCGATATCTGTTGCGGCGGCGCCCGCCGGCCGGGGCGCGCCGCCCCTTCTCCCCGCCCTGCGTCCGCCCGTCGAGCAGGCGCTGGTCGAGTGGGACTGGCGGATGCAGGACGGCATCGGCACGGCGCGGGCGCCGAACACCTGGGCGGCGGCCAGCGGGCGCACGCTCGACCGCGGCGAGCAGTTGCTCGCCGATCTCCAGGGCGCCGGCGCGGCGCTGGCCGATGAGGCGAGCCGGCGGCTCAATCTCCGGCGCGAGTGGAAGGAGTTGTCCGCCTCCGGCGCGGCCGATGAGTCGCAATGGGAAGACCTCTGGCGCCGCGTGCACGCATGGCGCCGGGGCGTGGTCCTCGCCAACCCGGTCGCCCGGACAGGGCCCCTCGTGTTCGCCAAGCAGGTCCCGGGGGCCTTCAGCCACCAGCTCACGCAATACTACGGCGGCTACGCCCGGCCGGGCGGCGGCGTGTTCCTGCTCGAGGAACCCGGCCGGTCCATGACGTGCCGTCAACTCGCGGCCGGGGCGCTGCCGGAAGGAAGCTACCAGCACCCCGAGGTCTCGTTCGACGGCCGCCGCGTCCTCTTCTCCTTCGTCAAGGCCGACACGGTTCCCGAGAACGGCGTCGAGGGCCATCACGGCCGCTACTATCACCTCTACGAGATGGCGGCCGATGGCACGGGCCTGCGCCAGCTTACGGACGGCCCGTTCAACGACTTCTCGCCGCGGCACCTGCCCGACGGCCGCATGGTCTTCATCTCGACGCGGCGCGGCGGATGGCACCGCTGCGGCAGCCCCGGCTGCGAGAACTACACGCTGGCCGTCGCGAGCGCCGACGGCTCGGGCGCCCGCGCCCTGTCCTGCCACGAGACGCAGGAGTGGGACCCGGCGGTCCTCGACGACGGCCGCATCATCTACACGCGTTGGGACTACGTGGACCGCCACGCGGTCTTCTACGAGCAGCTCTGGACCGTCCGCCCCGACGGGAGCGTCCCCACCGCCTTCTACGGCAACAACACGTTCAACCCGGTGGGCCTTTGGGAGGCGCGCCAAGTGCCCTTCTCGACCCGCGTGATGGCCACGGCGGGCGCCCACCACGCGATGACCGCCGGGTCGATCGTCCTGGTGGACGTGGGCCGGGGCGTCGACGGCCCGGCGCCCCTCGCGCGGCTGACGCCCGATGCGCCGTTCCCCGAGAGCGAGGCCCTCCTGCTGCCCAACTGGCGCAGCGCGGTGCCGGCCGATCCGCCGCCGGCCGTCGAGGCCCAGCGATGGCCGGGGCACTGTTACCGCAGCCCGTATCCGCTCTCCGAGAAGTACTTTCTCGCCGCCTACAGCTTCGACGCCCTCGTGGGCGAGCCGAAGCCCAACGCGCCGAACATGTTCGGCCTCTACCTCGTCGACGCCTTCGGCAACAAGGAACTCCTGTACCGCGACCTGAACATCGCGAGCCTCTGGCCGGCGCCGCTGCGGCCGCGGCCTCGTCCGCCGATCGTGGCATCGACGGTCGCCGAGGCCGCCGCTCGGGAGGGGACCTTCTTCGTCCAGGACGTGTACCAGGCCGACCCGCCCCTCGCGCGCGGCTCCATCAAGCGGCTGCGCGTCGTGCAGGTGCTCCCGAAATCCACACCGGGCATCAACCGGCCGCCGGTGGGCCTGGCCAACGCCTCGCCCGGCAAGCAGGTCCTTGGAACGGTGCCCGTGGAAGCGGACGGATCGGCATACTTCCTCGCCCCGGCGGGCGTGCCGCTCGCCCTTCAGGCCCTCGATGAACTCGGCCGGGCGGTCCAGATCATGCGGAGCATCATCTACCTTCAGCCGGGGGAGAACGCCGCCTGCATCGGCTGCCACGAGCCGCGCACCAGCGCCCCGCCGGCACGGGCGACGGCGATGGCGCTCGCGCGGCCGCCCTCGACCATCATCCCCGCGCCGCGCGGCGCGAGTCCGCTCTCCTACCCGATCCTCGTGCAACCGGTGCTCGACGAGCGCTGCGTGAGCTGCCACAGCCGCGAGAAGCCGGACGGCGGCGTCATCCTGACGGGCGAACCCCAGGGCCATTACACGGCCTCGTACAACGCCCTCGCCCCGCGGGTGCCGATCTCGGCGTGGACGGGCAGCGGCAACTTCCGGGCCGAGAACAGCGAGCCGATCGCGATGCCCGACCGCTTCGGCTCGCGCGCCAGCCCGCTGATGAAACTGCTCCTCGCCGGACACCAGAAGGTCACGCTCACCGCGGCCGAGATCGAGCGCCTCGTGACCTGGATGGACTCCAACGCCCTCTTCTACGGCACCTTCGACCCCGCGGACCAGTCCCGCCAGCAGCGCGGCGAGGCGATCGAGGGGCCGAAACTGCAGTAGCCGCGGGCGCGACTCAGTCACCCGCTTGGGGAAGTACCAACTCTTCTGTCACCCTGAGCGAGGCGAAGGGTCAAGCCATAGATCGGTACTTACGCTGTGTGGCGGGCATATTCGCGGGTTGACCTCTTGCCTGCGGAGTGCTATCCTGAGATAAGGTCGAAGGGGACCGGGGTAAGGACGGCCTGTCATGACGAAAATCAAGATCATCGTGGAGAAGCACCCGGACGGGTACGTGGCCTACCCCCTGGGCCTGAAGGGCGTGGTGGTCGGCGAGGGGGATTCCTACGAGGAGGCCCTTGACGACGTCCGCTCGGCCATCCGGTTCCACATCGAGACGTTCGGCAAGGAGGTTTTCACGGAGGAGGAGTCTCCCGTCCTGGAGGCCTTTATCGCGGAAGCCGGAGTGCCCCTCTGATGCCCAAGTTCCCGGTGGACGCGCCCAAGTCCAGGGTCCTGAAAGCGCTCGGTCGGCTGGGATTTCAGTTGGTGCGCGAGCGGCAGCACATCTCCATGGTGCGACAGCACGCCGATGGCAAGCGCACCCCCCTGACGTTGCCCAACCATCCGCACATCAAGGGCTCGACGCTCCGCACCATCTGCAACTAGGCCGGCATCCCTCGCGAGGACTTCTTGCGCGCCTACGAGGAAGCCTGACGAGTGTTGCCGCGCCGGGGGACGGGCACGTGGGTGAGGCGCCACCTGCCGCTTCGTCACCCTCCCATTGACCCTGTCCTCCTGCGGGGTTATAGTTCAACTTGTGGTGCTTTGCTGTCACAACCGGGTGGGCGGGGGCCCGCACAAACGTGGGGCGTGAGTCTGCATGGACGTCGAGCGGATTCTCAAGAAGGCGCTGGGCGGCGACCTCATCTCCCAGGCGGAGGCGGAGGCGCTCCTGGCCCTTCCGCGCGACCGGCGCGGGCCGGTCTCTGCGGCGGCGGACCGCCTGAACCGCCGGATCAACGGCCTGCGGGTTTCCTACGTCTTCAACCGCAACATCAACTTTACGAACGCCTGCTCGGCGGCGTGCGCATTCTGCGCCTACCGCGTGGCACCGGGCGACGAGGAGGCCTACGTCCTCACGCCCGCCGAGGCCGTCGAGCTGGCCGGCCGCACGCCCGGCATCGACGAGGTCTGCATGGTCGGCGGCCTGAACCCGGCCGTCGCGCTGGACCAGGTGCTGGCGATCTTCGCGGCGGTGCACGACGCGTATCCGCATGTGCATATCCACGCCCTCAGCCCGATGGAGATCGAGTGGTACGCGGGCCGCGCGGGCCTCTCGGTCCGCGAGACGTTCACGAAACTCGTGGAGGCGGGGTACGGCAGCCTGTGCGGAACGGCCGCCGAAATCCTGGTGGACGAGGTGCGGCGCGTCATCTGCCCGATGAAACTCTCGACCGCCCGGTGGGTCGAGATCGTGCGGACGGCCCACGAGATGGGCATCCGGAGCACCTCGACCATCCTGTTCGGGCACATCGAGACGCCCGCCCACGTGGCGGAGCACCTGCGGGTCCTGCGGGACCTCCAGGCCGCCACCGGCGGGATCACGGAGTTCATCCCCCTGCCCTTCGTGCCGTACAAGACGCCGCTGGGGCGGGCGCGCGGCATCCGCGAGATGGTGGCCAAGGAGGACGCATTCCTCCTGTACAGCGTGGCGCGGCTGTTCTTCGGGCGGCTGATCCCGAACGTGCAGGTCTCGTGGTGCAAGCTCGGCCTCGACGCGGCGGTGGAGAGTTTCGGCTACGGCGTGAACGACCTCGGCGGAACGCTCCTGTCGGAGAACATCACCCGCCTGGCCGGCGGCCGCCACGGGCAGGCCCTGACGGTCGGCGAGATGGCCGCCGCGATCCGCCGCGCGGGCTGCACCCCCGTCCGTCGCGACACGCTGTACCGCTATATCCCCGCGGCCGTGTTTATTCCGCACCCCTAGCATCAATGCCCCAGGATTGCATGAGGAGGCGCTTTCCGGGTCAGCACACTGTATAATCTTGTCCACGGCCAGGCAGGGCCGTGCCGGAGGCCAATCATGATAGACAAGCTGCAAATTTCCGGGTACCGTCTCTTACACGAGTTTGCCGCCGACCTCGGGCAACTCACCGTAGTTATCGGCGCCAACGCGACTGGGAAGAGCACGCTAATCGACGCCCTGCGGCTCATATGCGAGTGCGCCGAGTTCCCGCTCGAGAAAGCACTGACCCAGCACGGATGGGCGCCGTCGCTCCTCAATGCGTCATCCCAGGCCCAGAGGATCTCTTGGGAATTGACGTTCCGCAGGCCCAAGGAGAACCGCTGGGCGCTTCTGCCGCTCGATGGGTCTGATTCATATACATATGATGTCTCGATTGGTGTCGACCGTCAACTGGGCCACGTCGTTCCCGAGCGGGAAGTTCTGCGGTTGACACACCCTCGGAAGGGATTCGCCGGTCCCTTCAAGTTCTTTGACACTGAGGGGGAACGCGCCTTCTTGTTTGATCCCCGCCAGCGGAAGCTCGTGCCTTTCGAGGACATCTTCCCGAAGCAGGAAGAGGAAGGGCGGGTGGCAGCGAAGTCAGAGAGCACGGGAGGTGGCGAGGCCAGGGGAGGCCCGCCCGAAGTGCCAGTTCAGGAACGCACGCTTCGGCTAGCCCAAATGCGATTTCACAAAGAGTTCCCAGTAGTGTCGTGGATCAGAACACTCTTGGCGAGTATGGCCTTCTATCCAGGTTTCGACGTGGGGCGATTCTCGGCCCTGCGGATGAAGGCGGCAGAAATCCGACCTGAAACCACACTTTGGGCTACCGGCGAGAACCTTGGAACCGTGCTCCATGAGATGCTGACGAGGCACGATCACCGCCCTTCCGCGGAACTCCTCAGAGACTTCATGAAGGTTGCATACCCCTCGTTCGAGGAGATCTCGGCAGAGACGGCTTTCGGCACCCCGCCCAGCGTTCTTGTCAGAGTACGCGAGGCCGGAATGCAACGGCCCATGGAACTATGGGACTTGTCTGATGGCATGCTGCGTTTCCTTTGCCTGGGTGCCGCCCTCTTGAATCCGCTCCCACCGCCGTTCGTAGCCATCGACGAGCCGGAGGCAGGACTCCACCCCAGACTGCTGCCAATCATCGCGGACATCATCAAGACTGCTTCCGAAAGAACCCAGGTGCTCATCACCACGCACAGTCCCGATCTCTTGAACCAGTTCGACCTTGATGACGTTGCCGTTATGTCGCGTGAAGGACCCCATGCCGTATGGCGCCGACCGGGCAGCCGGGCAAGCCTGCGCAAGATGCTGGAAAGCGTTGCCGGGGATACGCTGGGCGACCTACACCGAACCGGCGAACTGGAGGCCCTGGAATGAAGGTCTACGTTTTTGTGGAAGGCCCCGCTGACCAGCTTGCATTACAGACTCTCTGGCTCGGTTGGTGTGACCGGCTCCGCCAGGCAAGACACGGGATTGCCGTCATACCCCTCGCCGACAAGAGCAGGTTCTTACGCAAGATTGGGCACCGTGCGGCTGAGAAGCTCGTGGCGAATCTGACTGATGTGGTCGTCGGACTACCTGACCTCTATCCTAATGCCGAGTACCAGAACACGGAGTACAAGCATGACGACCTAGACGAACTCCAAGCGGTCCAGAAGCGGCAAGTTAGCCATGCACTGCGGGAGGTCTACGGCATAAGCCCTTCTGACGCTCACCATCTCCTTGATCGTTTCCTGCCAACTGCCCTCAAACATGACCTGGAGATGCTACTCCTGGCCGCCAAGGAAGAACTGAGAGCGTACCTGGGCACCGCAGATCATCTTGGGTCCTGGCGTCATCCGGTAGAGGACCAGAACCAGGAGCGACCGCCCAAGAGGATCATCGAGGAACTCCTCCACGGGGCGGCGGTGCGGATGTGGTCGGCGTTCCCGGAACACGTGGCCGCGATGCGGCGCGATGGCCAGAACAGGCGGTTCCTCCCGGGCTTCGAACTGCCGAAGGACCTGGTGGTCTCCGGCGACGCGAAGGAGACGGCCGCCGGGGCGGACCTCGTGGTCATCGCCGTCCCGTCGCAGCATCTGCGGGCGGCGCTCGAGCGGACCAAGGCGGACCTGCCCGAGGGCGGCATCTACGTCTCGGTGGTCAAGGGGATCGAGACCGAGAGCCTCCTGCGGCCGAGCGAGGTGCTGCGGCAGGTGCTGGGCCCGCGGCGGCTGGCGATCCTGAGCGGGCCGTGCCTGGCCCGCGAGGTGGCCAACCGCCTGCCCGCGTCGGTGGTCGTGGCGTCGGAAGACGCCGAGGCGGCGACGGCGGCGCGCAAGGCGCTGGCCACGCCGTGGTTCCGCATCTACACGGGCGACGACCCGGTGGGCGTGGAGCTTGGCGGGGCGCTGAAGAACGTCATCGCCATCGCAGCGGGCATCTGCGACGGGCTGGAGCTCGGCAGCAACGCCAAGGCGGCGCTCATCACGCGAGGCCTCGTGGAGATGACGCGCCTGGCGGTGGCGATGGGCGCGCGGCGGGAGACGTTGGCGGGCCTCGCGGGCCTGGGCGACCTTGTGACGACGTGCGAGTCGGGCCTCAGCCGCAATCATCACGTGGGCGAGGAGATCGGGCGCGGCCGGGCGCTGGCGGACGTGCTTCGGCAGATGGGCCGCGTGGAGGCCGAGGGGGTCGAGACCACGCGGAGCGTCGTGGCCCTGGCTGCGCGGCACGGCGTCGAGATGCCGATCACGCAGGAGGTGCACGCGGTCCTGTTCCTTGGCAAGCCCGCGCCGGACGCCCTGGCGGACCTGATGAGCCGTTCGCCGAAGCAGGAGAGTGCCTGAGTGCTGCCATGCCACTTGGCGCGGCGGGTCTCCGTACCTGTTTAGCGTGGGTGGCACGGTCACGCGCCGTTGCGTGACCGTGCTTACTCCCCCACGTGACCATGCACGGCCACGCAAAAGCGCGTGGCCGTGCCACCCGGCAATCTGGCATGACGCCAAAAACGTACGGGGCTCCTGACCCGCCGCGCGGAGGCCTGATTGGCGCTCCAGTACTGAAATCCGGGCACAGCCATGGAAACTCCGGACGTTCCGGAAACGCTGATCCTGAAGCCGCACGAGATGACGGCGCTGGCGCTGTTCGGCGCGGCGGCGCTGATCGCAATCTTTACGGTGCTGGCGATGGTGCGCGTCTGGGCTTCGAGGCTCCAGAAAAAGCCTCCCGGCTGCGGCGGCATCGACATCGAGGGGCTGCGGCGCATGCGCAACGCGGGCGAGATCACGCCGGAGGAGTTCGACGCGGTGTGCGGCGCGGCTGGCGCCCCGAGAGCGGCGCCGGCAAAGGAGCCGCCCCGCGCGGCGGATGCAGGCGCAGCACCCGAAACGCCGATAGACCCTCCAGCGGCCGGCGGGGAAATGCCGGAAAGGAGCAGTCACGATGGCGAAAACTGACGGCGGCCACGACGGTCCACGCCGAGGGGCCATATGCAGTTTCTGCGGCAAGAGCCCGCGCGAAGTCGGCCCGCTGGTCGAAGGCCGCGGCGCGGGCGCGTTCATCTGCGGCGAGTGCATCCAGCTCTGCACCACGATCATCCGCGAGGAGCGGCGCCGCACGAAGGCGGGCGCGCCCGGCCTCGGCCGCATCCCCGCCCCGCGCGAGATCAAGGACTTCCTGGACCTCTACGTCATCGGCCAGGAGCGAGCCAAGAAGGCCGTCTCGGTGGCGGTGCACAACCATTACAAGCGCCTCAGCCTGGGCGACGCGGCCGACGCCGACGACGTGGAGATCGAGAAGTCGAACCTCCTCCTGATCGGGCCGACGGGGTGCGGCAAGACCCTGATCGCCCGCAGCCTGGCCCACATCCTGAACGTCCCCTTCGCCATCGGCGACGCCACCCCGCTGTCCGAGGCGGGGTACGTGGGCGAGGACGTCGAGAACCTGCTCTTGTAGCTCCTCCAGGCGGCCGACTTCGACCTGGAGGCGGCCCAGCGCGGCATCATCTACATCGACGAGATCGACAAGATCGGCCGCACGACCCAGAACGTCTCAATCACGCGCGACGTCTCGGGCGAGGGCGTGCAGCAGGCCCTGCTGAAGATGCTCGAGGGGACGACCGCCAACGTCCCCCCCCAGGGCGGGCGCAAGCATCCGGAACAGCAAAATATCCAGATTGATAATACGCACATCCTCTTCATCTGCGGCGGCACGTTCGAGCGGCTCGAGGAGATCGTCGCCCGCCGCATCGGCCGCAGCACCATCGGGTTCACCGAGGGCCAGCGCGTCGAGGGCGACCGCTTCCAGCGGACTCGCGACATCCTCGCGCAGGTGACGCCGGAGGACCTGATCGCGTTCGGCATGATCCCGGAATTCGTGGGCCGCCTGCCGATCATCACCCCCCTGATGCCCCTCGACGAGGACGCCCTGTGCCGCATCCTCACGGAGCCGAAGAACGCGATCATCAAGCAGTACCAGAAGTTCTTCGAGATGGAGGACGCGCAGCTTGCGTTCACCGACCCCGCCCTGCGCGCGATCGCCCACCAGGCGATGCAGCGGAACACCGGGGCCCGGGCGCTGCGGTCGGCCGTCGAGAACCTCATGCTCGACGTCCTGTTCGAGCTCCCGAACCGCCCGAAAGGCTTCCGCTACACCGTAACGGCCGAGGTCGTGCGGGGCGAGACGGACCTCCTCTCGCAGGGCGTGCCCATCAAGGAAAGCGCCTGAGGAACGGCGGCGGCCGGCCTTGCCCTGCAACGCCGCTTTGCGCGGCGGGTCTCCTGACCCGCCGCGTGAGTGCGTTCTCAGCCCCGTGGACGCGGGTCGGCGCGCGGTGGGTCAAGAGACCCACAGCGCACGGCGTCACGCGGCGTGGTAGGACTTGGTTGGCGGCCCGGTTTGTCGAAGATCCGCCTGGGGCTTGCCGGGCGCGTTTCACCGCCGCGGCGGCACCTTCATTTCGATCGCCACCGCCAGTTCGTCGCAGTCGGGGAATTTCGTGCACTTCAGGCAGTCCGACCAGACCTTGTGCGGCAGCGACTCGCGGTCCACCCGGTGAAAACCCAGGTGCTCGAAGAAGGACGGCGAGGAGGTGAGCGCGAAGACCTTGCCGATGCCCAGCCGCCGGGCCTCGGCCAGGCACGCCTTCACGAGGCGCGTGCCGATGCGCTTCCGCTGGTGCGGGCGGACGACCGCCAGGCTCTTGACCTCCGCCAGGTTGTCCCACTCGATCGTGAGCGCCCCGCAGCCGACCACCGTGCTGCCGCGCTCGGCAATGAGGAAATCGCGGAGCGACTCGTACAGGTACGCGCGGCTGCGCGGCAGCATGCTCTCGGTGCGGCTGAACTCCGTGATGAGCGCATGGATCGGCTCGACGTCGGCCATCCGGGCCTTGCGGATGGTCACCTGGCGGGGCGCGCGGGCTTTGCCTTTTTTCATGGCGGCGTATCGTATCCCGCCGGCGCGGCAACGTCAAGTGCGGCGGGGTTCTCGGCAAGCATTTCCCGGCGGGAGTCGGGTGGCACGGTCACGCGCCGTTGCGTGGCCGTGCATTTTCGATGCCACGCACGGCCACCCAACATCGGGTGGCCGCGCCACCCGGCTGGAGGGCGAGCGGCTCACGCCGCTTTCTTCGCAGCGGGCTTCGGGGCGTCTTTCTTGGCGGCCTTGGGCGTGTCCGGCTCGGCCTTCTTGAGGACCACGTCGCTCGTCTCGAGCGACTGCTGGAACGCGGCCGCCTTGGCCCTGAGGACAAACCTGAGCGGCGGCACAAGACGCGACACCCGCGGATCCTTCGCATCCTTCTCGAGCGTCACGTTGCCGCGGGCCTCGACCTTGAGCGTCACGGCCACTTCCTTGCCGGGCCGCGCCTCCACCGACACGGGGTCCATATCGTAGTCGCCCGCCGAGGCGTCCGCCAGGCCGAGGCTCACCTGGACCGGCTGCACCAGGGCGGGCAACTTGATCTTCAGGGAGATCGGGATTGTGCTGCCGGTCGGCAGGCCCGGCAGCGTGGGCGTCGCCAGGCGGATGCCGCCCTGGGCGAAGACGGCTTCTTCCATCGGGTGCGCCTCCGCCAGGTAGGCCGCCTCGTACAGGCCGTTCTTCTTGGTGATGGTCATGGCGTCGAGCTCTTCGTCATCCACGCCCAGGGTCCGCAGGCGCAGCGTCTCGCCGTCGGCCGTGAAGACGCAGTAATGATAGTCCTTGGACGATTGCGCGAGCAGGGGATGCTGAACGGCGCTCTTCAGCGACGCCCCGCCCCCGCCGGTCGTGATGAAGGTGATCGGGCGGCGCGAGACGTCGGCCACGGTTACGGCGCCGTCGCCGGCGGTCACCTTCGACTCCAGCCGCAGCGCCGGCGCCGTCATGTACAGCGGCTTGAACCGCTCGTACAGGTGCGAATGGCCCGACAGGACCACGTCGACGCCGTGCTTCGCGAGGAT